>DASUON010000198.1:0-4854 GCA_036276615.1 Burkholderiaceae bacterium | reverse complement strand
CTGCACACTCAGCCCCACCAAATACCGATCCAGCCCCCCATCCTGAGGCTTGGTGGTTTGAGGAGCCAGACTGGTCAAGGTCAGGCCACTGGCCTGGACTGCTTGCCGAAGACGCGTGGACAGCTCATTGGCAATGGCTTCGGCCTCCCTGTCTGAGGGATAGGCCAAGCCATCAAGCGCCGTCGAATACGCCTTCTGACGCTCCTCCAGATCTGCACCGACGCCCGTCAGCCCCAGCATCCGCTCAATACGCGGAGACAGTGTGCGCATCCCCTGACGGTACTTCTCCAGCTGGTAGCCATATGGAAGCGCCGAAAGCGCGGCAATCAAAAACAAAAACAACAGCGTGGACAGCGGCGCCACCCAACGTCGGTGACGAAAAGCACGAGGAGAAGGCATCATGGCTGAAATCGCATTTGGATTTGGAAAAGGTCTTTTCCTGTTTGAGGATGTCGCTGCACGGCACCCGAAAGCTGAACATTGACAAACCCCGGTTTGCCTTGAAGCAGGTTCACCAACTCCAGGGCATTGGGCGTCTGTCCCTCAATGCTGATTTGCCGCTCCTGAATTTTGAACTGCGTGAGTGACGTGTGGTCGGGAATGGCGTCGCTGACCCGCTCCAAAACCAGCAACGGATCCGCGTAGGACTCGACCAGCCCCGTCACCGACTGGTATTGCTGAAACTGGGTTTGAACGGTTTCACGCAGTTGTTGTTGCATCGCAGTCGACTGAGCCAGTCGATTGAACGCAAGGATGTGAGCAACCGATTTCTGCCTGTAGTAGACCAACGGCACGGCCAGATATGCAAGCAGTATGGCCAAGCAGCAGCCCAGCAACACGCCGGTGATCCATACGTCCACCGACCTAGCGGCCTTTTGCATCGGAACCGGACCATTCAGGCACTGGGCAAACACGGGCAAACCCACACCCACCTCCCGCAGATGAACAATGGCGATGTCCACCTGAAGCAGGCCATCTGATGTGGTTCGAATCAAACAGCCATGTCGCGTCTGGTCAACCGGAAAAGGCGTGGCGACCAGGACCTCGCTTTCAACCGCGACGGCCACCTGAGCAGCAGGAATCACAGGCAGCCGCAACTGTCGCCACAGGACCTTGGATGGATCCAGCAGACGACCACACACGCTGCCGCGATCAGTGGCCACCCAGCCACCACGCCCCCAAGCAAGCCGCCCCCCATCGTGCAACTCAAACACTTGCGAGCGTTCAACCCAGGGAATGGACGCCCAAAGATCTCGCCATCCCTGCAGCCAGAGGTGCCACCAGGGATAAATATTCTGAACAAAGGAACTCATGTGTCTGGGATGTTTTGCTGATCGAGGACCTGCCATTTTGCAGACCGTCGGTTATCGGGAGCCAACCAGTAACGATGGTATTGCACCCGACCATCCGGTGCCGCGACCCCGACATCAAGCCGAAACGCCCCCGCAGACACCGTCTGATGATGAGGACTATTGATCAGCGTGAAGTCTGGAAGCGCTCCCGGTTTGTTTCTCGCTTCGTCGAATGACTGAACAGCACGGGCATTGTCCGGACGCAACAAATGCAGCACATCCAAAGGTGCCAGCAACACGTTCACCCCGGAGGCCCCCCCCTGAACGGTGGCATAAGGCAGCAAGCGATCAAGCTCGGAACGCGCCATGCCGGAACGTTGGTACACATCTTCCCACGATGCAAACGCGGGCGCAGGGAGTCGCCGCCGTTGTTCCAGAAATGACTGCACACGCGGAGGCGTCCACCCCAGTGCTCGCGAAAGCAGCAATGACAGCAACATGTCATCGCCGTAATTCATGTCGATGAGTCCCGCGGCATTCACCAACCGGAATCGAATGACCCGATCGTCCAGACTCAGCTGACCTTCGACAGGAGGATGCTGTTGCAACCGACGATCGGACATCAAGGCCTGGGTCACATAAATCAAGGCTGCTCGATGGTCCACTTGGGACTTCTGGCGATACAGCAACTCGGCGGTCATCTGTGACTCAACCCGAGAAAACTGAACCAGGTTACCCAACAACAGAGACAAGGCCGCCACGGTCCACAAAACGACCGGCAAAGCCATCGCACGCTGAAAAGTCAAAGCGCCTGCCCCGTGGCAATGGACAACAGGGGCCACCCCCCCTCGCTGCGGGTGGCGATGCGGATGCGAATCCTGAGCGGCGGAGACGCCTCAGACCACGCGTCCAACCAGCGCCCATCTTGTCCTTGAAATTCAAAGGACAGAGAGGTCAAATCAGAGGAAAGCACCTTGTCAGGAAGACTCTGCTCTTGGCTGCGATCGGTCAAATGAAGTCTCAGCACCCCGTTCCCCCCCTCCAACTCCCATTGATACAAACCAGCTTGCGGAGCACTTTCCGGCAACGGAGACAACCACGTCAGGCGTCCCGCCTCACCTCGCAGCGGAGCAACTGACTTCCCATAGCGCGGCACGGTCATTCGAGCCAAACTGTTGCGCAACGCTTGGCTGACCCGAAAGACCCGGTCTTGACGCTGAGCCCTTTCTGTCACCCTGGCAAACCCTTGCCCCATCCCAAACAACGCGCCGCCGACAGTGGCCATGATCAGCCCCGTGATCGCCAAGGCCACAATGACCTCGACCAGTGTGAAGCCTCTCTGTGAAGAAGTGCTCATGGAGCCTCCAGCGCCGAGAACTTCAGTTCGGGAGCACCTTGAGTCCCCGTGGCCGCGATGTACAAGTCCACTTTCCGAACAGAAACCCTGGGGCCGTCAGGCAACACGGGAGGCAACTCAACCAAACCTCGTTCGACACGCCAACGAAAGCCATCGGGTGTCTCCCCTTCGGAAGGCAACTGAAGGGCAAAAGCACCGACGTGCTCAGCCATCAGCGATTGGGCATGCAACATGGCCTGCTGGTAAGACAGGCTCTTGGATACTGACCGGACCCCATTGATCTGAGATTGGTAAATGGTCCCCAGGCTCAAAGCCAGAATGGCCAACGCCACCAGGGTTTCAAGCAAGCTGAAGCCTGATTGTCCGCTGTGATGCACGTCCATCATGGCGTTCCATTCACCTGAATTTGCCCCGTGAGCCAATCCAACTCGATGACACTCTCGCGCCCTGACGACACCAGACTCAACCGACCTCCGCTGGCACTGCCATCTGCATCGAAATAAACGCTGGGCAGTTCCTGCCCCAGGTCGGCAACCCCCGTGACGGCCAACTCAACGGTGTCCGGCAGCGTCAGTTCGACACGCCCATTTGACAGGAGTTGACCCGTCTTGACGTCCACCGACATGTACGTGCGACGTCCCGTTGACACCGCCGCCATTCGGGTGCGCTCCAGCGTGCGCATGGCATCCTGCACTGCCACACGATAACGAACGCCATCCATCAGCCGACTGAGTTGCGGCGGCAACAGCGCCACGAGCAGCCCGCCCAACGCAAGGGCAACGATCAACTCGATGAGGGTAAAACCGCGCGACGACTCAGTTCCAGCTGCCGACATCGGCGTTTTCACCGTCACCACCCGGCGCGTTGTCCGCCCCCAAGCTGAACACGTCATAAGACCCATGTTTTCCAGGGAACACATATTGATAGTCGTTGTTCCACGGGTCCTTGGGAATGGTGTTCTTTTTGAGGTACGGGCCGTTCCATCCGGAGATGTTGCCGGGACGTTCGACCAATGCACGCAAACCCTCCTGTTGGCTGGGATAACGCCCCACATCCAACTTGTAAACATCAAGGGCCTGCCCGAAGTCTTCAACCTGAAGCTTGGCCACCTTGGTCTTGGAACCGCCAAATTGGTTCAAAATTTTGGGACCAACCAAGCCCGCCAAAAGGCCCAGGATGGCCAACACCACCAAGAGTTCAATCAATGTGAAGCCCAAATGGCTACGGATGTTGCGATTCATGCGACCAGCTCGTTAACGGACAGAATGCCCAAAAGGATGGCAATGATAATGGCCGCCACCACCATACCCAAACCCAAGATGATCAGCGGCTCCAGAAGTGTCAGCGCTCGACGAGTTTGCAGCTGAATGCTCTCTTCGTGTCGCTGGGTCAACTCCCCCAACATGGCATCGAGTCGACCCGTTTCTTCGCCCAGGGCCAACAGTTGAACCGATGCGGGATCCAACACCCCGCAATCGGCCAGCGCCTTGGAAAAACGCTGCCCTTGCTTGATGGCCCCCGTCAAAGGCTCCAGTCGAGCCCGAATGGTTGCATAACGCAAACCATCGCGGGCAATCACCACCGCCTGCATCAACGCCACGCCGCTGGACAACAAAGACCCCAAGGTGCGCGTGAACTGACTCAATTGATACCGGTACAGAAGATTCCCCAGCACAGGGATCGCCAGCAGCAACCGTTCTCGCTGCGCTCCGCCAGCCGCGGTGGCCCACCATCGAGACAGCAACACCCACACCCCCAGGAGGCCGATCAGCAGGGCCACGCCGTACTCAACCAACACATCCCCCATGGCCACCACCCACTGGGTCAGGAATGGCAACCGATCTCCCAAGTCACTGAACATGGGCTTGAACTGCGGCACCACAAACCCCAGCATCAACGCGACGGAAATCAACGCTGTCACCAGCAAGATGGCGGGATACGTCAGCGCAGAAACCAAGCTGCTGCGCAGTGCCTTGCTTCGATCGAGGTGCTCAGCCAAATATTGAAGCGCCCCGGCCAGCTTGCCACTGACCTCCCCCGCTCGCACCAAGTTGACGTGCAGAGGCCCGAAATGCTCGGGATACTGGCCCAATGCTTGGCTGAATGAACGCCCGGCCTTGACGGCATCCAACAACTCAAGCTGCAATTTCTTGACGCCCACATGCGGCTGCGTTTCCGACAACACCCGCAACGAGCGATCCAAAG
>DASUON010000197.1:0-10946 GCA_036276615.1 Burkholderiaceae bacterium | reverse complement strand
CGCCACCACCATCAAGGCGGCGAAGAAGGAAGTGGAATCCGGCACCCCCGTGGTGTGGGACATCCTGGAAGAGGTCATCAAAGAGCACCCGGTGCTGCTCAACCGTGCGCCCACGCTGCACCGTTTGGGCATCCAGGCGTTCGAGCCCATCCTGATCGAAGGCAAGGCCATCCAGTTGCACCCGCTCGTTTGCTCGGCGTTCAACGCCGACTTCGACGGTGACCAGATGGCCGTCCACGTTCCGCTGTCGGTGGAAGCACAAATGGAAGCCCGCACGCTGATGCTGGCCTCCAACAACGTGTTGTTCCCTGCGTCCGGCGAGCCCTCCATCGTGCCGTCGCAAGACGTGGTGCTGGGCCTGTACTACACCACCCGCGAGAAGATCAACGGCAAGGGCGAAGGCATGATGTTTGCCGACGTGGCCGAGGTCTACCGTGCGCTGGACGCCGGTGTGGTCGAACTGACCGCCCGCGTCAGCGTCCGCCTGACCGAATACGTCAAGGACAAGGCCACCGGTGAGTTCACGCCCGTGACCAAGGTGGTGGAAACCACCGCCGGTCGTGCGCTGCTGTCGGAAATCCTGCCCAAGGGCCTGCCCTTCAGCAACCTGAACAAGGCGCTGAAGAAGAAGGAAATCTCCCGCCTCATCAACACCTCGTTCCGCAAGTGCGGTCTGAAGGAAACCGTGGTGTTCGCCGACAAGCTGCTGCAAAACGGCTTCCGTCTGGCCACCCGCGCCGGCATCTCCATTTGCGTGGACGACATGCTGGTGCCGCAGGAAAAGCACGCCATCATCGAGCGCGCCGAGTCCGAGGTGAAGGAAATCGCCCAGCAGTACGCCTCCGGTCTGGTGACCGCCGGCGAACGCTACAACAAGGTGGTGGACATCTGGGGCAAGGCCGGTGACGAGGTCTCCAAGGTCATGATGGCCCAACTGGCCAAGCAAAAGACCATCGACCGCGACGGCAAGGAAGTGGACCAGGAGTCGTTCAACTCCATCTACATGATGGCCGACTCCGGCGCACGGGGTTCCGCCGCCCAGATCCGCCAGCTGGCCGGTATGCGGGGCCTGATGGCCAAGCCTGACGGCTCCATCATCGAGACCCCCATCACGGCCAACTTCCGTGAAGGTTTGAACGTGTTGCAGTACTTCATTTCCACGCACGGTGCGCGGAAAGGTCTGGCCGACACGGCGCTGAAAACCGCCAACTCCGGTTACCTGACCCGCCGTCTGGTGGACGTGACCCAAGACCTGGTGGTCAACGAAGACGACTGCGGCACGAGCAATGGCACGCTGATGCGCGCCATCGTTGAAGGCGGTGAAGTGATCGAAAGCTTGCGCGACCGGATCCTGGGCCGCGTGACCGCTGAAGAAGTGCTGCACCCCGAGACCCGTGCCGTGCTGGTGCCCGCGGGCAGCATGCTGGACGAAGACGCCATTGAAGAACTGGAGGCCGCTGGGGTGGACGAGGTGCGCGTGCGCACCGCGCTGACCTGCGAAACCCGCTTCGGCATCTGCGCCAAGTGCTACGGCCGCGACCTGGGCCGCGGTGGTCTGGTGAACATGGGCGAGGCGGTGGGCGTGATCGCCGCCCAGTCCATTGGTGAACCCGGCACGCAGCTGACCATGCGGACCTTCCACATCGGGGGTGCCGCGTCGCGTGCTGCCATCGCCTCCAGCGTGGAAGCCAAGTCCAACGGCGCCATCGGCTTCAACGCCACCATGCGTTACGTGAGCAACAGCAAGGGCGAGCTGGTGGTGATTGCGCGTTCCGGCGAAATCATCATCCAGGACGACCATGGCCGTGAGCGCGAGCGCCACAAGGTGCCTTACGGTGCCATCCTGACGGTCAAGCCCGACCAGCAGATCAAGGCCGGCACCATCCTGGCCAACTGGGACCCGCTGACCCGACCCATCATCACCGAGTTCGCCGGTCAGGTGAAGTTCGAGAACGTGGAAGAAGGCCTGACGGTCGCCAAGCAGGTGGACGAAGTCACCGGCCTGGCCACGCTGGTGGTCATCGACCCCAAGCGCCGTGGTGCCGCCAAGGTGGTGCGTCCGCAGGTCAAGCTGATCGACGGCCAAGGCAACGAAGTCAAGATCCCTGGCACCGACCACTCGGTGACCATCGGCTTCCAGGTCGGCGCGCTGCTGCAGGTGCGTGACGGTCAGGATGTGGGCCCTGGCGAAGTGCTGGCCCGTATCCCGATCGAAGGTCAGAAGACCCGAGACATCACCGGCGGTCTGCCCCGTGTGGCCGAGCTGTTCGAAGCACGCTCGCCCAAGGACAAGGGCATGCTGGCCGAGATGACCGGTACCGTGTCGTTCGGCAAGGAAACCAAGGGCAAGGTGCGCTTGCAGATCACCGACCCGGACGGCAAGGTGTGGGACGAGCTCATCCCCAAGGAAAAGAACATCCTGGTGCACGAAGGCCAGGTGGTCAACAAGGGCGAAAGCATTGTGGACGGCCCCGCCGACCCACAAGACATCCTGCGCCTGCTGGGCATGGAAGAGCTGGCCCGCTACATCGTGGACGAGGTGCAGGACGTGTACCGACTCCAGGGCGTGAAGATCAACGACAAGCACATCGAGGTGATCGTTCGCCAGATGCTGCGTCGCGTGATCGTCGAGAACCCTGGCGATTCGTCCTACATCGCGGGCGAGCAGATCGAGCGTTCCGAGATCCTCAACACCAACGACGCCCTGCGCGGCGAAGGCAAGGTGCCCGCCACTTACAGCAACGTGCTGTTGGGCATCACCAAGGCCTCGCTGTCCACCGACTCGTTCATCTCCGCGGCGTCCTTCCAGGAAACCACGCGCGTGCTGACCGAAGCGGCCATCATGGGCAAGCGCGACGAGCTGCGTGGCCTGAAGGAAAACGTCATCGTGGGTCGCCTGATCCCTGCCGGTACCGGCATGGCCTACCACGACGCCCGCAAGGTCAAGGAAAAGATGGACGACGAAGAGCGCCGCGCCATTGCCGAGGCCGACGCCGCCCAGCTGGCTGCTGACCAGGCCGCCATGGAGAACGACACCACGGCCGAGTGATTGGCCGATGGCCTGAGCCCTTCAGGAGCGAGAATTGCTCCTGAATGAATAGCCTCCACCGCTTTCAAATAAAGCGCTGGAGGCTTTTTTCATGGTGAATTTTGGGGCGGGTGGCGGCTGACCGGGCGGTGGGCGACGTTTGCACCCCGAGAGGCCCGGGCCGTTGAGGCGGCGGGAACTCAGGGCTGGCGCTGCTGGCGCTTGCGCCACCAGAGCACGCCCAGCACCAACGCACCCAGGCCCAGCAGCGCAAAGATGCCGTACTGGAAGCGGTGCAGGATCTTGAACATCCAGTCGAAGTTGCGGGCGCCAAAGTAGCCCAGGTACACCCACACCGGCACGCTGATGAGGGCGGCCACGCCGTCCATCAGCAGCCAGGTGCCAAAGCTGACCCGGCGTGACATGCCGGCGGTGAAGAACACCGGGGTGCGCAAGCCGGGCAGGAAACGGGCGACAAACATCACCCAGCGCCCGTACTTGTGGAACGCCTCCTGCGCCGCATGGAAGCGCTCGGGCGTGATGATGCGCTGCACCGGCTTGAGCCCCAGCACCCGTGCGCCGTGAAAGCGCCCGATGGAGAACACCGTGCCGTCGCCGATGATGACGCCGGCCATGCCCACGGCGAACATGGTGTTGACATCGGCATACCCCAGGCCGGCGATCACGCCGCCGGTGACCAGGGTGACGTCTTCCGGGACCGGGATGCCGAAGCCGCAGATGAGCAACATGGTGAACACGGCGATGTAACCGTATTCGGTGAAGATGGGCAGCAGGGCGTTGAAGACTTCCATGTTTTGCGCGTTCCACGCCACCCCATCGGGACCCCCCAATGGACGGCGTTGTGCCCCAGACGCCGGGCGTTGGTGGCCCGCCTTTATATCAGCAAGCGTGCTGACCCCGCCAAGACACTGATGCGCGTTGGTGTCAGAGGGGGGCTCTGGCACACTGCGCGCCCATGCCACGTCCCATCCAAGCCCTCATCCATCCCGAAGCCCTGACCCACAACCTGCAACGCGCCCGCGAGTGCGCCCCCGACGCCCGTGTGTGGGCGGTGGTCAAGGCCAATGCCTATGGCCACGGCATCGAACGCGTGTTCGACGCCCTGCGCGCCGCCGACGGTTTTGCCCTGCTCGACCTGGCCGAGGCCCAGCGCGTCCGCGACCTGGGCTGGCGCGGCCCCATCCTGCTGTTGGAAGGCGTGTTCGAACCCCGCGACCTGGAGCTGTGTTCCCGTTTGAACCTGTGGCACGCCGTGCACTGCGATGAGCAGATCGACTGGCTGGCCGCCCACAAGACGCACGAGCCACACCGTGTGTTCCTGAAGATGAACAGCGGCATGAACCGCCTGGGCTTCAAGCCCGCGGCCTTCCGCGCCGCCTGGGCCCGCCTCAACGCGCTGCCGCAGGTGGACGAAATTTCGCTCATGACCCACTTCTCGGATGCCGATGGCGACCGCCAAGGCCGCAACGGCATTGACCACCAGGTGGCCGCCTTTGTGGGTGCCACGCACGACCTGACCGGCGAGCGCTCGTTGTCCAACAGCGCGGCCACCTTGCGCCACGCGGCCAACGCCGCGGTGCGGGCGGACTGGGTGCGCTCCGGCATCATGACCTACGGCGGTGCGCCGGACCACCCGCAGCACACCGCGGCCCACTGGGGCCTGCAACCGGCCATGAGCCTGCGCTCGCGCCTGCTGGCCACATCCGACATCGACGCGGGCGACACCGTGGGCTACGGCTCCTCCTTCACCGCCACCCGGCCCATGCGCATCGGTGTGGTGGCTTGCGGGTATGCCGATGGTTACCCCCGGCACGCCCGCGGCACGGGTGACGACACCGCCACCCCGGTGCTGGTGGACGGCATCCGCACCCGCCTGGTGGGCCGGGTCAGCATGGACATGCTCACCGTGGACCTGGGCCCGGTGGACACGGCCCGCCGCCAGCAAGGGTTGCCCCCGGCTCAAATGGGGTCCGAGGTGGTGCTGTGGGGCCGCAGCGCCCAGGGCGCGGTGCTGACGGCGGACGAGGTGGCGCAGTCGGCAGGCACCATTTCCTACGAGCTGATGTGCGCGGTGGCCCCGCGCGTGCCCTTTGCATAACCCCATGCATTGATACCCCATGGGGTATGTTGGTATACTGCGGCCACCTAAGGATGAACCGCATGAAACCGATCACCCCCTCCCTCCTGATCGAGCGTCGCTGGACCCTGGCCGTCACCGGCATCCTGTGGGTGGCCGGTGTGTGGGGCGCGGGCCGTGCGGCAGCCCAGGCCGTGGGCACGTCGGCCAACCCTTCGGTGGAGGTGCCCACGGCCGTGGTGGGCACGCACGCGGTGGGCCAGGGCCTGGTGCTGGATGGCAGCTTGCAGGCCGTGCGCCAAAGCACCCTGTCGGCCCAGGCCAGCGGACGCATCATGCAGCTCGGCGTGAAGGCGGGCGACCGGGTCAAGGCCGGGCAGGTGCTGGCGGTCATTGACGACCGGGTGTCCCAGGCGGGCGTGAGCCAGGCCCAGGCCCAGGTGGCCCAGGCCGACGCCAACCTCACCAACGCCAAGGCCCAGTTCCAGCGCACCCAGGAGCTGCACGCCAAGGGCTTTGTCAGCAAATCGGCGCTGGATGTGGCCGAGTCGCAGTACAAGGCCGCCGCTGCCGGGGCCAGCGGAGCCCAGGCGGGGCAGACCCAATCCCAGCTGGCGCAAGGCTTCACACGCATCACCGCGCCGTACGACGGCTGGGTGCTGTCCACCCAGGCCGAGCCGGGTGACCTGGCCCTGCCCGGCACGCCGGTGCTCACCGTGTACGCGCCGCAACCCATGCGCGCCGTCACCCATGTGCCCGCCTCGCGCCAGGCCCAGGCGCAAGCCGCCAAGACCATCGAAATCCGCCTGCCCGACGGCAGTTGGACCCAACCCGTGGCCCGCACCACGCTGCCTGCGGCGGACCCGGTGTCGCAGACCGTGGAGTGGCGCCTGGACCTGGACGCCAACGCCGCCGCCGCGTGGCTGCCCGGTCAGCAGGTGCAGGTGCGGTTTGTGAATGCACAGGCCGACAAGCTCACCGTCCCCGCCGAAGCGGTGTTTCGCCGTGGCGAGTTGAGCGCGGTGTACGTGGCCGCGCCGGTGGGGGGGGCCGAGGGCTTTGTGCTGCGCGCCGTGCGCCTGGGCGCCAGCCATGGCAGCGGTGGCCATGAGGTGCTGGCGGGCTTGCGCCCCGGCGAAAAGGTGGCGCTGGACCCGGTGCGCGCCGGGTTGGCGGGGGCGCGTCCGGCCTCCAAGCCCTGAGCATTGCTGCCCCTTGCACAGGACACGCCCCATGAACACCCCCCACACCCCGTCCAACGCCGCAGTGCCTGAAGCGCTGGGCTTTTCTGGCCGCATGGCCCGCCAGTTCCAGGCCAATGCCATCACGCCGCTGCTGGCCCTGGTGGCGATGTTGCTGGGCCTGTTTGCCGTGCTGGTCACGCCGCGGGAGGAAGAGCCGCAGATCAACGTGACCATGGCCAACGTCATCATCCCCTTCCCCGGCGCGTCCAGCACCGACGTGGAAAAGATGGTGGCCGCCCCCGCCGAGCAGGTGCTGGCGCAAATCCATGGCATCGAGCACACGTTTTCGGTGTCGCGCCCCGGCGTGGCGGTGTTGACGGTGCAGTTCCAGGTGGGCGTGCCGCGCACCGAGGCGCTGGTGCGCCTGTACGACGTGCTCAACGCCAACAAGGACTGGCTGCCCCAGGGCCTGGGCGTCATGGACCCCATCGTCAAGCCCAAGGGCATTGACGACGTGCCCGTACTCGCCATCACGCTGTGGGGCGCTGAAGGCCAGGCCGCGGTGGACCTGGAGCGGGTGGCCCGAAGCGTGGAGGGTGAGCTCAAGCGGGTGAAAGGCACGCGCGAGGTGCAGACCATTGGCGGCCCGGGCCGGGCCGTGCACGTCTGGCTGGAGCCCGGGCGCTTGCGCGAGCGGGGCATTGCCGTGCAGGCGTTGCAACAGGCGGTGGCCGCGGCCAACCTGGGTCTGCCCTCGGGCACGGTGGCCGATGCCTCCGGCACCGGGCCGGGCCTGCTGACGGTGGAAACCGGCGAATTCCTGCGCAGCGCCGACGAGGTGGGCGACATCGTGGTGGGCGTGAGCCAGGGCCGCCCGGTCTACCTGCGCGAAGTGGCGCGGGTGGAAGAGGGCGCACAGCTGCCCCAACGCATGGCTTGGTTCACACCGGGTGTTGCTTCTGAATTGATAGCTTCTCACGCTTTTTATGAAAGCGCTGGAGGCCAAAAAGACTTAAAAAACACAGGCGCGACGTCCGCCCTCCAGGCCGGTCAGGTGTTCCCTGCCGTCACCCTGCAGGTGACCAAGAAACCCGGCGAGAACGCCGTGGACGTGGCCCGCGCCGTGCGGGCACGGCTGGACGAGCTGGTCAACACCGTCATTCCCCAAGGGGTGCAGGCCTCGGTCACCCGCGACTACGGGCAGACCGCGGCGGAGAAAGCCAACAAGCTGATCCAGAAGCTGGCCTTTGCCACCGCCAGCGTCATCGTGCTGGTGGGTCTGGCGCTGGGGCGGCGCGAGGCGGTCATTGTGGGCGTGGCCGTCATTCTCACGCTCACGGCCACGCTGTTCGCGTCGTGGGCCTGGGGCTTCACGCTCAACCGGGTGAGCCTGTTCGCGCTGATCTTCTCCATCGGCATCCTGGTGGACGACGCCATCGTGGTGGTGGAGAACATCCACCGCCACCGCCAGCTCACGCCCGACGAGCCGCTGAACGTCATCATCCCCCGCGCGGTGGACGAGGTGGGCGGCCCCACCATCCTGGCCACGCTCACGGTGATTGCCGCGCTGCTGCCCATGGCCTTTGTCACCGGGCTGATGGGGCCGTACATGAGCCCCATTCCCATCAACTCCAGCATGGGCATGGCCCTGTCGCTGGCCATTGCCTTCACGGTCACGCCCTGGCTGGCGCTCAAGCTCACCCGCACCGACGGCCATGCCGCCGACCACGGCCCCAGCCGCATCACGCGCACGCTGCAATCGGTCTTCGCCCGGGCGCTCACGCCCTTGCTGGCCAGTGCGGCCAAGCGCTGGCTGCTGCTGGGCGGCATCGTGGCGGCGCTGCTGCTGTCGGTGGGGTTGACGCTCATCCAGGCGGTGGTGCTGAAGATGCTGCCGTTCGACAACAAGAGCGAGTTCCAGGTGGTGGTGGACATGCCCGCGGGCACACCGTTGGAAAACACCGCGGCGGCCTTGCAGGCCATGTCGTCTTACCTGGCCACCGCGCCCGAGGTGGCCGACATCCAGGGCTACGCGGGCACGGCCAGCCCCATCACCTTCAACGGCCTGGTGCGCCAGTACGACCTGCGCACCGAGGCCGAGGGCGGCGACCTCCAGGTCAACCTGGTGGACAAGCACCACCGCAAGGACCAGAGCCACGCCATTGCCCAGCGCCTGCGCCCGGAGCTGGAGCGCATTGCCCAGGTCCACGGGGCCCGGGTCAAGGTGGTGGAAGTGCCGCCGGGGCCGCCGGTGATGTCGCCCATCGTGGCCGAGGTGTATGGCCCCACGCCCGAAGGGCGCGACGTGCTGGCCCGCCGCGTGGCCCAGGCCTTTGCCGCCACGCCCGACATCGTGGGCGTGGACACCAGCCTGAAGGAGCCCGCGCCCCGGGTGTTCCTGCGCATCAACCGGGTGCGGGCCGAGTCGCTGGGCATCCCGGTGTCGGCCATTTCGCAGACGGTGTACACCGCGTTGTCGGGCGGCGACGTGACCTACCTGCACGACGGTTTCAGCAAGTTGGCCGTGCCCGTGCGCCTGCAGCTGCCGCGCGAATTGCAGGTGGGCCTGGACGCCGTGCTGGCCCTGCCCATGAAGGCCGCCAACGGCAAGATGGTGCCGCTGTCCGAGCTGGTGCGGGTGGAGCGGGGCGTGATCGACATGCCCCGCATGACCAAGGACCTGATGCCCGTGACCTACGTGTTTGGCGACATGGCGGGCCAGCTGGACTCGCCGCTGTACGGCCTGTTCGACATCCGCAGCCGCCTGCGCGGCGCGGCCCTGCCCAACGCGGGTGAGCTGGGTGAGTACTGGATCCGCCAGCCCTCCGACCCCTACCGCCAGTTTGCGCTGAAGTGGGATGGCGAGTGGCAGATCACCTACGAGACCTTCCGCGACATGGGCGCGGCCTATGCCGTGGGCCTGGTGCTCATCTACCTGCTGGTGGTGGCGCAGTTCAAGAGCTACCTGACGCCGCTCATCATCATGGCGCCCATTCCGCTGACCCTCATCGGGGTGATGCCGGGCCACGCGCTGCTGGGCGCGCAGTTCACCGCCACCAGCATGATCGGCATGATTGCGCTGGCCGGCATCATCGTGCGCAACTCCATCCTGCTGGTGGACTTCATCGAGCTGGAAACCCGTCGCGGCGTGCCCTTTGCGCAGGCGGTGGTGCAGTCGGCCTCGGTGCGGGCACAGCCCATCGCGCTGACGGCGCTGGCGGCCATGATGGGGGCCTTCTTCATCCTGGACGACCCCATCTTCAACGGCCTGGCCGTGTCGCTGATTTTTGGCATTGCCGTGTCCACGCTGCTCACGCTCATCGTCATCCCGGTGCTGTACTACGCCGTGTACCGGCACCGCCATGCCGCCCCTTGAATCCCCCTTGTTTTTGAATTGATTGGAGAATGTCTCATGACCGTTGAACGCTACATCCGTGTGATTGCCGGCCTGTTCATCATGCTGTCGCTGGCGCTGGGCGTGCAGGCCAGCCCCCTGTTCGTGAGCCCCTGGTTCCTGGCCTTCACCGCCTTTGTGGGGCTGAACCTGTTCCAGTTCGGGCTGACCAATTTCTGTCCGCTGGCCATCATCCTGAAAAAGCTGGGCGTGCCCGAAGGCCGCGCCAGTTGCAGCCAATGCTGAGGACACCCGCATGAGCCCGACGCCGTTGAAGTTCCTGATGCCGGGCTGGTTCTCGGTGGTCATGGGCCTGGTCGGCCTGGCCCTGGCTTGGCTGGGGGCGGTGCCGGTGCTGGGCGATTCGGCTTCTGGCGTGGCCTTGGTGTTGGGGGGAGTGGCTGCGGTGGTGGCGGTGGTGCTGCTGGCCTTGTCGGTGCTGCGCTTCAACCGCCACCCCGAGGCCCTGGCCGAAGATTTGCGCCACCCGGTGCGCCACGCCTTTGTGGCGGCCTTGCCGGTGGCCGTGCTGCTGCTGGCCACCTTGGGCACGGCCTTGGGCCTGACCGGGCTGTGGCTGAATGGCTTGTGGTGGCTGGGTTCGCTGGGCCAGCTTTGGGCCACGGTGTGGGTGCTCAAGCGCTGGCTGGTGGCGACGCACGCCACCCCCGGTGGGGCCGCACCGCCGTTCTGGCCGGTGGTGACGCCGGTGTTGCTCATCCCCGTGGTGGGCAATGTCATTGCGCCCCTGGCCGGTGTGCCGTTGGGGCACGGCGTGTGGGCCCTGGCCCAGTTCGGCATTGGCCTGCTGCTGTGGCCGGTGGTGCTGGCCTTGCTGCTGGCACGGCGTGCGGCGGCGGGGCCCCTGCCGGATCGGCTGCTGCCCACCTGGTTCATTCCGGTGGCCCCGCCATCGGTCATCGGGCTGGTGGCGGCGCAGGCAGGCTGGCCGCTGCCCGCCGTGGCCATGTTGTGGGGCATGGCCTTGTTTTTCCTGCTGTGGGCGGGCACGGTGGCCAAGCTGGCGGTGGCGCAGCCGTTTGCGCTGACCTTCTGGGCCCTGTCCTTCCCGCTGGCGGCGTTCAGCAGCCTCACCCTCAGGCTGTCGGTGCTGGCTGCCGTGCCGGGCTTGCAGGTGCTGGGCACCTTGATGCTGGCGCTGACCTCGCTGGTCATCGTCAGCCTGTGCCTGGGCACCTACAAAGGCTTGCGCGACGGCACGCTGCTGGCCCCCGAGCCGGT
>DASUON010000196.1:0-2291 GCA_036276615.1 Burkholderiaceae bacterium | reverse complement strand
CCAGGCTTATGTGCGCTTTTTGACGCAGTTGCTGCGCGACCAGGCGCTGGGCCCGCGTGTGGTGCCCATTTTGGTGGACGAGGCGCGCACCTTTGGCATGGAGGGCCTGTTCCGCCAGATCGGTATCTACAACCCGGCCGGTCAGCAGTACACCCCGGTGGACAAGGACCAGGTGATGTACTACCGCGAGGATGCCGCTGGGCAGATTCTGCAGGAAGGCATCAACGAAGCGGGTGGCATGAGCAGCTGGATTGCCGCCGCCACGAGCTACAGCACCAGCAACCGCATCATGGTGCCGTTCTATGTGTACTACTCGATGTTCGGCTTCCAGCGCATTGGCGACCTGGCCTGGGCGGCGGGGGACATGCAGGCGCGCGGCTTCCTGCTGGGGGGCACGTCGGGGCGCACCACGCTGAATGGCGAAGGCTTGCAGCACGAAGATGGCCACAGCCACATTCTGGCGGGCACCATTCCGAACTGCATTGCCTACGACCCGACTTTCGCGCACGAGGTGGGGGTGATCCTGCACCATGGCTTGAAGCGCATGGTGGAAAAGCAGGACAACGTGTTCTATTACCTGACCCTGCTGAACGAAAACTACGCCATGCCGGGGCTGACCCCGGGTACGGAGGAGCAGATCATCAAGGGCATGTACCTGTGCAAGGAAGGGCCCAAGCTGACACCGCGCGTGCAACTGCTGGGTTCGGGGTCGATCCTGCGCGAGTCGATCGCGGCGCAGGAGCTGCTGGAGAAGGACTGGGGCGTGGCCGCCAATGTGTGGAGCTGCCCGAGCTTCAACGAACTGGCCCGTGATGGCCAGGACGCCGAGCGCTGGAACCTGCTGCATCCGCTGGAGGCCGCACGTGTGCCGTTTGTGGCGCAGCAGTTGGACGCGCACCCGGGGCCGGTGGTGGCCTCGACCGACTACATCAAGAGCTACGCTGAGCAGATTCGTTCCTTCATTCCCAAGGGCCGTACCTACAAGGTGCTGGGAACCGACGGCTTTGGCCGCAGCGACTTCCGCAGCAAGCTGCGTGAGCACTTTGAGATCAACCGCCATTACATCGTGGTGGCGGCGCTGAAGGCGCTGGCCGAGGAGGGCACGGTGCCCCTGACCAAGGTGGCTGAGGCGATACAGAAGTACGGCATCAACGCCGACAAGATCAACCCGCTTTACGCTTGAACCACCGGGAGACTGAACATGGCATTGGTAGAAGTCAAAGTCCCGGACATTGGGGATTTCAAGGATGTGGCGGTCATTGAGCTGCTGGTGAAACCGGGCGACACGGTGAAGGTGGACCAGTCGCTGGTCACCGTGGAGTCGGACAAAGCGTCGATGGAGATTCCGTCGTCGGCGGCGGGCGTGCTCAAGGAACTGAAGATCAAACTGGGCGACAAGGTCAACATCGGTGATTTGCTGGCGTTGCTGGAAGGCGAGGGCGTGGCCGCGACACCGGTTGAAGCGGCAGCAGCTGCGCCGGCTGTGGCCCCGGCTGTGCCCGCGGCTCCTGTGCTTGCCGCAGCGCCCGAACCCCAACCCGTTGTTGCGGCCCACAACCCCAATGTGGCTCCCGTGGGCTTGCCGCACGCCTCGCCGTCGGTGCGCAAGTTCGCCCGCGAACTGGGGGTGCCGCTTGACGAGGTGAAAGGCAGCGGGTTGAAGGGGCGCATCACCGAGGCGGACATCCAGGCCTTCAGCAAGGCCGTGATGGCGGGTGAAACCCAAACCCAGGCGCAAGCCGCCAAGGCACCGGCTGCGGGTGGTGGCTCTGGCGCCGAACTGGGGCTGATTCCCTGGCCCAAGGTGGATTTCGCCAAGTTCGGCCCGATCGAGCGCAAGGAGCTCAGCCGCATCAAGAAAATCAGCGGTGCCAACCTGCTGCGCAACGCGGTGATGATTCCGGCCGTGACGAACCACGACGATGCCGACATCACCGAGCTGGAGGCGTTCCGTGTTCAGTTGAACAAGGAGAACGAAAAAAGCGGTGTCAAGGTCACCATGCTGGCCTTCCTGATCAAAGCTTGCGTGGCGGCGCTGAAGAAATTCCCCGAATTCAACAGCAGCCTGGATGGCGATGCGCTGATCTACAAGAGCTTCTGGCACATTGGTTTTGCGGCCGACACGCCCAGCGGCTTGATGGTGCCGGTGATCAAGGATGCCGACAAAAAAGGCATTTTTCAGATCAGCCAGGAACTGGCCGAACTCAGCAAAAAGGCGCGCGACGGCAAGCTGAGCCCGACCGAGATGAGTGGCGCGACCTTCACCATTTCCAGCCTCGGCGGCATTGGGG
>DASUON010000195.1:0-3608 GCA_036276615.1 Burkholderiaceae bacterium | reverse complement strand
AACAGGGGTTCGGCGCCTTGCACCAGCACGTCGTTGACGCTCATGGCCACCAGGTCGATGCCCACGGTGTCGTGCATGTTCCACTCAAACGCCAGCTTGAGCTTGGTGCCCACGCCGTCGGTGCCGGACACCAGCACGGGTTCCTGGTAGCGCTTGGGCACTTCGAACAGGGCGCCAAAGCCGCCAATGCCGGCCAGCACGCCTTCGCGCATGGTCTTTTTGGCCAGGGGTTTGATGCGTTCCACCAGCGCGTCGCCGGCTTCGATGTCCACTCCGGCGTCTTTGTAGGAGATGGGGGTGGCGGGGGATGAGGGGTTGTGTGCGCTGGTCATGGGGCAGATAGAATTTGTGGCGATTTTACGGGCACCCCAGACCCCCCTCCCGTGGCGCCGTCTGTCCCGACCCTTCCCCACCCCTGCCATGTCCCTGACCCCCGCTCAACTGCGCATCCTGGCCTGGGCCGCCCTGGCCCTGTTGGCCTGGGCGGTGCTGTACCTGCTGTCACCGGTGCTGTTGCCGTTTGTGGTGGCGGGCGTGCTCGCCTACGCCTTGCAGCCGTTGGTGGAGCGCCTGGCCCGTCGGCGGGTGCCTCGGTGGCTGGGGGCGGGGTTGGCCATTGGCCTGCTGACCGCCGTGCTGCTGGCGGTGCTGCTGCTGATCGTGCCGGTGGTCACCCGTCAGGTGCCGTTGTTGCGTGAGCAGGTGCCGGTGCTGATGGAGCACCTCAACGCCGTGTTGCAACCCTGGGCGGCCCGGTTCGGGCTGGACCTGGCGGTGGACGTGAACGCCGTGCGCGACGTGCTGCGCAAACTGGTCATTGGCCATGAAAGCGATTTGATGGACAGCCTGCTGTCTTCGCTGCGCATTGGCGGCAGTGCCTTGGCGGCGGTGCTGGGGCACCTGGTGCTGACGCCCATCGTCGCCTATTACCTGCTGCTGGAGTGGCCTGACCTGGTGCAGCGGGCCAAAGGCTTCATTCCCGTGCGTTGGCAAGAGGGCTCCCAGCGCTTTTTGGACGAAACCGACGACGTGCTGGGCCAGTACCTGCGGGGCCAGCTGCTGGTCATGGGGGCCTTGGCCCTGTTCTACACCCTGGGGCTGGCGCTGGCGGGCCTGAAGCTGGCGCTGCCCATTGGCGTGTTCACGGGGCTGGCGGTGTTTGTGCCTTACCTGGGTTTTGGCCTGGGGCTGGTGCTGGGCGTGCTGGCGGCGGCCTTGCAGTTCCAGGACCTGACCGGCGTGTTGCTGGTGCTGGGCGTGTACGGCGTGGGGCAGGTGGTGGAGAGCATGTGGCTCACCCCCAAGCTGCTGGGCGAGCGCATTGGCCTGCACCCGCTGGCCGTCATTTTTGCGTTGATGGCGTTTGGCCATCTGTTTGGATTTGTGGGGGTGCTGGTGGCCTTGCCGGTGAGTGCCGTGCTGCTGGTGGCCCTGCGTCGCGCCAAGGCCTGGTACCTGGGCAGCGACCTGTACCGCGGTGACGCCCTGCGCCTGCACCTGCGCCAACCCCCTTCGGACGAATGACACGGGCGAACGATGCAGCAGTTGGCGCTTGACTTCGGGCTGGCCCCTTTGCCCAGCCTGTCCAATTTTGTGGCCATCGGCAACGAGGCGGCGCTGGAGCACCTGCGCCTGTGGGCGGACAACCCGCTGCGCTCGCCCGTGCCCACCTACCTGTGGGGCGACGGGGGTTGTGGCAAAACCCATCTGCTGCGCGCGGTGGCGTCGGTGTTGCAAGGGCAGGGCGCGGCGGTGGGCTGGCTGGATGCCAGCAGCTGGCATCCCCCTGCGTTCGACGACGCCTGGGCCGCCGTGCTGATGGACGACTGCCACCTCTACACCGCCGAGCAGCAAGCCGCCGCCTTCAACTGGTTTGTGAACGCCCAGACCCCGGCCCAAGGCCGCGCCCGCTGGGTGCTGGCCACGGGGGCCGTGCCCCCGGCCGACCTGGTGCTGCGCGAAGACCTGCGCACCCGGCTGGGCTGGGGCCAGGTGTTCCAGTTGCAGGCCCTGGACGAGGCCGAGCGCCGCGCCGTGCTGCGCCGCGCCGCCGACGACCGGGGTGTGCACCTGTCCGACGAGGTCATGGCCTTCATGCTCAACCGTTTTTCGCGCGACCTCAGCAGCCTGATGCAGCTGTTGGACCACCTGGACCGCCACGCCATGCGGACCCAGCGCGCCATCACCATCCCGCTCATCAAATCCATGCTGGACAGCGAATGAAACTGGCCCTTTTCGACCTGGATCACACCCTCATCCCCATGGACTCGGACTACGAGTGGGGCCAGTTCACCGTGTCCCTGGGCTGGCGCGACGCCGAGGCGTTTGGCCAGGCCAACCACCACTTTTACGAGCAGTACAAGGCCGGCACGCTGGACATTGCCGAGTACGTGCGCTTTGCCACCGCGGCCCTGCGGGAACAGGGTGCTACAAATTCTGTAGCTGCTCACGCTTCTTACATGAGCGATGTGGTGCAAAAACACATCAAAAAACAGGCGCTGGACCTGCTGCAGCGCCACCGCGACGCGGGCGACCACCTCGTCATCGTCACCGCCACCAACGAGTTCGTCACCCGCCCCATTGCCGACGCCCTGGGCGTGGCCGACCTCATCGCCATCGAACTGGAGCGCGACGCCCAGGGCCTGCCCACCGGTGAAATCAAGGGCACGCCCTCGTTTCGCGAAGGCAAGGTGGCGCGTGTGGAACAATGGCTGTCTGCGCACGGGGCCACCTGGGCCGATGTGACCCGCAGCACCTTCTACAGCGACTCCATCAACGACCTGCCGTTGCTGGAAAAAGTCACCCACCCGGTGGCCACCAACCCCGACGACCGTTTGCGCGCCGTGGCCGAGCAGCGCGGCTGGCCCATCCTCCAACTGTTTCCATGATCAAAAAGTTCATCGACAAGCTCCTGGGCAAGGCCCGCGGTGGCAGCAAAAAGGCCGCTCCACCCAAATTCGGTCAGCGCCAGGACGTGGGGCCTGAGGTCCACCGCATCGACCCCAAGCGCGTCGATCGCCGCGCCGCTGAAGTGGTGCACACCCTCAAGGCCGCGGGGTACGAGGCCTACATCGTCGGCGGGGCCGTGCGTGACCTGCTGCTGGGCCTCACGCCCAAGGACTTCGACGTGGCCACCAACGCCACGCCCGAGCAGGTCAAGGGCCTGTTCCGCCGCGCCTTCATCATCGGGCGGCGTTTTCGCATCGTGCACGTCATCCATGGCCGGGGGCGTGAACACGAGGTGATCGAGGTCTCCACCTTCCGCGCCTACCTGGACAACGCCGCCGCCGAGCAGGTCAGCGGCAACGAAAAAAGCAGCAAGTCCGAACTGGCGGGCATGAAACACGCCGTGGACGCCAGCGGCCGCGTGCTGCGCGACAACGTCTGGGGCCCCATCGAGGAAGACGCCGCCCGGCGCGACTTCAGCGTCAACGCCATGTACTACGACCCGGTGTCGCAGATCGTGGTCGACTACCACAATGGCATTGCCGACGCCCAAAAGCGCACCCTGCGCATGATTGGCGACGCCGCCACCCGCTACCGCGAAGACCCGGTGCGCCTGATCCGCGCCGTGCGTTTTGCCGCCAAGCTCAGCAAGCTGGGCTTCA
>DASUON010000194.1:0-5264 GCA_036276615.1 Burkholderiaceae bacterium | reverse complement strand
GTCCGGCCTGGTGCTGATTGCGCTGGCCCGCGGGGCGGCGGAGGGTTTCCGCATGCCCCTGTCGTGGACGGTGATGGCCACGCTGGGCCTGGTGATGTGGGCCATTTTTGGCCACATCCGCTTTGCCTTGTTCAAGCAGCTGGACCGGGCGGTGGCCGCTTCGGACTGGCCCGCGGGCGGTTTGGCCATGAACGCCATCCGCCAGTGGGTGGGCGTCAACCTCGTGCTGGGCCTGGTCGTGGTGGGTGTGACGCTGGTGCTGCGTTGACCAGCCCCAGCAACACCAGGTTCATGAACAGGTAGACCATGGTGCCCGAGTTGTGGGCGAACATGACCTGGGTCAGCCCGAAGCCCATGTAACCCACCACCAGCGTGAGGCCGGTGAGGGCGGCCCGGTTGGCCCACGGGGGGCGTTGTGTCGGATCGGTCTGACGCCAGCGCCGCAAGGCCTGGGCGTACAGCGTGGCCGGAACGCCGTACATCAGCACCACCAGGGCCAGCACGCCCGGCAGGCCCCGTTTGGCCCACATGTCCAGCAACTCGTTGTGGGCGTGTTTGAACTCGTTGAGCACGGCAGGGGCTTCGCCCCGCGCCACGCGGGCGGCTTTTTCCACCTGGTAGCCGTCTTCGGTCCAGCCGGTCCAGGGGCGCTCGGAACCCAGTTGCCAGGCCAGCTTCCAGTGGGCCAGGCGCTGGCCCACCGAGGTGTTGCTGGCCCCGGTGGTCTGGTGCTGCACGGTTTCGTCCCAGGCGCGTTGGGCGCGCACGGACAGCACGTCCCACTGGGTGAGCAGCAGCAGAGCCGCCCCCAAGGCCACCACGGTGGGAGACAGTTGCATGCGCCCGGCCTGCCGCGGCAGGGTGTGCGCCCGCGGCGGGTGGTCCAGCACCATCACCATCAGCCACAACACGGGGGCCATGAGCCAGCCACCACGGGCTTCGGACAGGATGGACGCATAACCCCCAGCCAAGGCCCCCACCCAGCCCAGCACGTGGGGCCAGCCGGTGTCGTGGCGGGTCCACAGCCAGCACCACAGACCCAGCAGCAGTGCCAGGTCGCCAAACAGGATGGCGTTGGTGTGACCCCAGGCGCGGTCCATGCCCAGCACGTGGAGCTGAAACGCCGCCACGGCGGCGGCGGCGCAGGCGCCCAGCACGGTGCCGTGGCGAAAGGCCTGCGCCTGCGGAGCGCCCAGCGACCAGCCCACGGGCAAGGCCAAGAGCACCAGCAGGAACTTGGCCGGGCGGTCCAGGATGTTGACGCGGAAGGGTTCGGCCCACACCGCGTCCAGTGCCCACACCAGGCCCATGGCCACCAGGGTGCCGCCCCACACCCACCACACGCGGCGGTTGGGGGCGGGAGGCAGGCGTGTCCAGTGCAGCAGCCCCCACAGGCACAGCAGCAGGCCCGCCCACGAGTAGCCCGACGGGACGGAGAGCGACAGCGCGGGCAGGGCGAACACCGCCAGCGTCAGCCCGTGCTGACGCCAGGGGCTGGCCGCGACGGTGGGGCCGGGGATGGCGGTGGAGGTCATGGGCCGTGTGTTCATCGGCTCACCGGTTGGTTCAGGTGCTCGCGGTCCACGTCCAGCGCCACGTAGCGGAAGAACGATTCCAGCGCCACGAACAGGCAGTGCAGGAACCCGGCGCGTCCGCACAGGATGCCGCCGTGCACGATGTACATGCGAAAGAAGTTGGCCAGCCCGCTGGCCGTGCCCCGCAGCAGGCCGCCTTTGCGGTCGGTGCCCGCGCGTTTGACCGCCCCCAGCTGGGCGTATTGCGCCAGCTTCACCAGGCTTTGGTGCACGGTGCGGCGCGAGTGGTGCTCCAGCGGGTGGGGCAGCAGGTGGCGTGGGGTGTCGGGGTGGTGCAGCACCGGGCCTTCGTGCACCACACCTTCGTAGCGGATGAGTTCGCGGCGCGGAAACAGCCGGGGCTGGCCACGCCCGGCCCGCATGTGGGTGAGCGGCTGGCCAAAGGCGATCTGCAGCCACTTCAGGGCGTACACGCAGGTGTCGTCCCGGGCCACGGCGGCCTGGATGTCATGGGCCAGTTCCGGGGGGATGACCTCGTCAGCGTCGAGGAACAGCACCCAGTCGCCCCGGCTCAGGGCCAGCATGCGGTTGCGCTGCTCGGCAAAGCCTTGCCAGTCGGCGCTGGTGTGCACTTCGGCCCCGCATTGGCGCGCCAGGGACACGGTGTGGTCGGTGCTGCCGGAGTCCAGCACCAGCAGTTGGTCGGCAAAACGGGCGCTGCGCAGGCAGGCTTCGATCTGCGCAGCCTCGTTGAGCGTCATCACGGCGATGGTGAGTGTGGGCATGGCAGGGCGAATCAGGTCAGGAGGCTGGCGCGGGCGTGCCACATGCCCAGCCAGCGCCCGGCGCTGCGGGCGATGAGGCGGGGTTGCAGCGTGAGCAGGCGCAGCGCGAGTTCGAGGCCCCCGGTCCACAGCCCCAGGGTGCGCACGCGACGGGCTTCGCGCCCGTCGATGTGCAGGGCCATGAAGCGCACCTTGGAGCGGCTGTGGTGGTAGCCCCGTCGCCATTCCGAGGCCCAGGCCGAGACCACCGAGCGGCCCCGCACCGAACCCCGGTTGGCGTGGCGGGCGGTGGCCGCGGGTTCGATCAGCACCTGCTGGCGGGCCTTGAAGACGCGGGCACACAGGTCCTCGTCCTCGTAGTACAGGAAGAAGCCTTCGTCAAACCGCCAGGGTGCCTGGGGGCCGATGGCCTGGGTGCGCAGCAGCCAGGCTGCGGCGCAGGCGTAGCCCACGCAGGCGGGGCCGGAGGCCCCGGGGCCGCGGGCGGCCCAGGTCCAGCGCGGCCAGCCGTAGTTGAGCTGGGGCTGCGGGCCGTGCTCCTGCAGCTGCGGGGCCACGATGGCCGCCGTGGGGTGGGCGTCGGCGGTGCGCACCAGCTGGGCGGCCGATTCGGGCGACAGCGTGCAGTCGGGGTTGAGCAGCAGGGCGTAGGGGGTGGTCACCCCCTCCAGCCCGCGGTTGTTGGCGGCACCAAAGCCCAGGTTGGCGGGCAGGGCCAGCAGGCGGGCGGCGGGCATGCGCTGGCGCACCCGCTCCGGCGTGCCGTCGTCGCTGGCGTTGTCCACCACCACCACATGGGCAAAGCCCGCCAGGTGGCGGGCCATGTCGTCCACGCAATGGGCGCTGTGGTGGGTGACCACCACCACCGTCAGCCGTTGCAGCGGGTCGGTGGTGGGGGGGGCCTCGGTGCCGGGCTGGGTCAATGCGCGTGCCCCACCACTTCACCGGCCTTGAGCTTGTAGACCGTGCCGCAATAGGGGCACTTGGCTTCGCCATGGCGGGCCACGTCCAGGTAGACCTTGGGGTGGCTGTTCCACAGCGTCATGTCGGCCTTGGGGCTGGGGCAGAACACGCCGCCTTGGGCGTTGAGGTCGGCGGCGGCCAGTTCAACGACGGCTGCGGCGCGGGTCGTGGTGGGGGTCATGTGGGAGGGTCCGGAAAGAGGGGGGAAACGGGGAAGAGGCGATTTTAGGTGCCGGGTGGGCGCTCCAGCGTCCAGTGCTGCAAGCGCCCGGCGGCAAAGGTGCAGGTCACGCTCACGCCGCCGTTGTCCGTCCAGCGGTACACCTCGGGCTCGGCCCCTTCGGCCGACAGCCGCTCGCCCAGGGCGCGGGTGAGGGCCAGCACATGCAGCAGGTTGACGCCGCGCTTGAGCTTGGCGTTGAGCATCACCGCGCTGCCCACCCAGCCCACGGGCTGGTCGGCGGCGCGTTTGAGCACCGTGGTCATGCGCGTGAAATGCAGCAGCCCCCACATGAGCACCCCGCCGCCCACCAGCGCCACCCCCGCCCAGCCCTGCGACTGCCAGGCCAGCACGATCAGCACGGCCAGCCCCAGCGGAATGGCCCAACGTCTGAATTGAAAATTTCTCATGAAAATGGCCTCTTGCGCTTTTATATGAAGCGTGAACAGCTATGAAATTTGAAGTTCAGGCGGCGTCCCGCAACTCCCGCACCAAGGCCATCGCGTCCTCGATGCGCTCCACCGGGTGGATGGTCAGGCCCTCAAAGTCCTTCAGTTGGCTCTTCTTGGGCGCATTGGCCTTGGGCACCACCGCCACGCTGAAGCCCAGCTTGGCGGCCTCTTTCAGCCGCTCCAGCCCGCGCGGGGCGGGGCGCACCTCACCGGCCAAACCCACCTCGCCAAAGGCCAGAAAGCCCTTGGGCAACGCCTTGCCGCGCAGGCTGCTGGTGATGGACAGCATCACCGCCAAATCAGCCGCCGGTTCGCTGATGCGCACGCCGCCCACGGCGTTGACGAACACGTCTTGGTCCATACACGCCACCCCGGCGTGGCGGTGCAGCACCGCCAGCAGCATCGCCAGCCGGTCGCGCTCCAGGCCCACGCTCAGGCGGCGCGGGCTGGGGCCGCCCGCGTCCACCAGCGCCTGAATTTCCACCAGCAGTGGGCGAGTGCCTTCCAGCGTGACCAGCACGCAACTGCCCGGCACCGGCTCGGCATGCTGACTCAGGAAGATGGCGCTGGGGTTGGTCACCCCTTTCAGGCCACGCTCGGTCATGGCGAACACGCCAATCTCGTTCACCGCGCCAAAGCGGTTCTTGATGGCGCGAATCAGCCGGAAGCTGCTGTGCGTGTCGCCCTCGAAGTACAGCACCGTGTCCACCATGTGCTCCAGCACCCGCGGGCCGGCCAGCGCGCCTTCCTTGGTGACGTGGCCCACCAGCACCATGGTCACGCCCGTGGCCTTGGCCGTGCGCGTGAGCTGGGCCGCGCACTCGCGCACCTGCGCCACCGAGCCGGGGGCCGAGGTGAGCTGCTCGCTGTACACCGTCTGGATGGAGTCGATCACACACACTGCCGGTTGCTCGGCTTGCAGCGTGGCCAGGATTTTTTCCACCGAAATCTCGGCCAGCACCCGCACCCGGCTGCCCTCCAGCCCCAGGCGGCGCGAACGCAGTGCCACCTGGGCGCCAGATTCTTCGCCGGTGACGTAAAGCGTTTTGACGCCCAGGCTCAACTGGTGCAGCGCCTGCAACAGCAGGGTGCTTTTGCCAATGCCGGGGTCGCCGCCAATCAAGACCACACCGCCTTCCACCATGCCGCCGCCCAGCACGCGGTCCAGCTCGTCCAGGCCGGTGGGCTGGCGCTCGAAATCAGCGGCGTCAATGTCGGCCAGCGTGGCCACCGGCTGTGCCGCGGCCAGCCCGGCAAAGCGGTTCTTGCTGGCGCTGGCGGGCGCTTCGGCCACCGACTCGATGAGCGT
>DASUON010000193.1:0-3686 GCA_036276615.1 Burkholderiaceae bacterium | reverse complement strand
CAAATGGGGCTGAATGTGCCGGCCCCCACGCGCTACGCCCATTGGCTGTGGGGGGTGGTGCGGGGTGACCTGGGGCAATCCATCACCACCCAAATGCCGGTGACCGAACTGGTGGCCAGCCGTTTGCCCAACTCGCTTCGGTTGGCCGGGGTCACGGCCCTGTTCTCCGTGCCCATTGCGTTGCTGTTCGGCATTTTGTCGGCGGTGCTGCGAGGCTCTTGGTTGGACCGCATGGCCTCCAGTTTGTCGGTGGCGGTGGTGTCGGTGCCTGAGTTCTTTGTGGCCACCCTGGCGGTGCTGGTGTTCGCGGTGCAACTGCGCTGGCTGCCAGCGCTGTCCTATGTGAACGACATCGACTCCTGGGGGCAGATGCTCAAGGCCTATGCCATGCCGGTGCTCAGCCTGTGCTGCGTGATCGTGGCCCAGATGATGCGCATGACCCGCGCCGCCGTGATTGACCAGCTGGAGGCCCCGTACATCGAAATGGTGCGACTCAAGGGCGCATCGCCGTTGCGCATGGTGCTGGCGCACGCACTGCCGAATGCGGTGGGGCCGATCGCCAACGCCGTGGCGTTGTCGCTGTCCTACCTGTTGGGCGGGGTGATCGTGATTGAAACCATCTTCAACTACCCCGGCATCGCCAAGTTGATGGTCGATGGCGTGACCCAGCGCGACATGCCTTTGGTACAGACCTGCGCCATGATTTTCTGCACCGGCTATCTGCTGCTGGTCACCCTCGCCGATGTCTGCGGCATTGTGGCCAACCCCCGTCTGCGCCACCGCTGATGCGCCCCCCGACTTTGGAGACCGTTCTGATGCACACGCTTCCCCCCTCCTCCCCCTCGGGCGCCGCTTCGCTGCCGCCCGTTCCCCGGCGTTCCCGGGTGCTGCTCTGGCTGTCGGGCTTTGGTGTGTCTGGCCTGATGGGGCTGGCTGTTCTGGTGTTCTGGTTGCTGGCCGCGGTGGCAGGGCCCGCCTTGTTGCCCCGGGCCTTGCTGACACTGCAAGCCTCGGTGGTGTACGCACCCATCGATGCGCAGCATTGGCTGGGCACCGACTACCTGGGCCGCGACATGCTGGTGCGCGTGGTGCAAGGTGCCCGCTACACCGTGGGCGTGGCCTTGGTGGCCACCTTGATCGCGGGCGGAACGGGCACCCTGCTGGCCCTGCTGGCGGCGGCCACGGGTTCGTGGCTGGACGCCATCCTGAGCCGCTTTCTCGACACCCTCACCTCCATCCCCAGCAAGATGTTTGCCCTGGTGCTGGTGGCCGGATTTGGCTCGTCCATCGGCATGCTGGTGTTCACCGCCGCGCTCATCTACGTGCCTGGGGCCTTTCGCATTGCGCGCTCACTCGCCGTCAACATCAACGCACTCGACTACGTGACCGTGGCCCGCACCCGAGGCGAGGGCACGCTGTACATCATGCTGCGCGAAATCCTGCCCAACATCCTGGGCCCCATCCTGGCGGACCTGGGCCTGCGGTTTGTGTACGTGGTGCTGCTGCTGGCCAGCCTCAGCTTCCTGGGCCTGGGCATTCAGCCGCCCGAGGCCGACTGGGGTTCACTGGTGCGCGAAAACATTGGTGCTTTGTCCGAAGGCAGTGCGGCCGTGATTGCACCCGCCTTTGCCATTGCGAGTCTCACGATCGCCGTCAACCTGGTGATCGACAACCTGCCGGGCCGCGCGGCCCGCGAACGCCGAGGACACTGACATGGGCGCACTCGTCAAAGTGAAAGACCTGCACATCACCGCAGGCGACCAAACCTTGGTGGACCATTTGAGTTTCACCATCCAGCCCGGAGAAGTGCTGGCCTTGATTGGTGAGTCCGGCTCAGGCAAAACCACCACCGCCTTGGCACTGATGGGTTACGCCCGGCGCGGATGCACCATCTCAGGTGGTAGCGTCCGCATGGGTGACGTGGACGTGCTGTCGCTGTCTCCCGCGGAGCAGCGGGACTTGCGGGGGCGCAAGGTGTCGTACATCGCGCAGAGCGCGGCGGCATCGTTCAACCCGTCTCGCACCATCATGGACCAGGTGGTCGAGCCCACCCGCATCCACGGCACCTTGTCGCGGGCCGAGGCGGAAGTCAAGGCCGTGCAGCTGTTTCGCGAGCTGGCCCTGCCCAACCCGGAAACCATCGGCCAGCGTTACCCCCACCAAGTCTCCGGCGGGCAGTTGCAGCGGCTCATGGCGGCCATGGCGCTCATCACCGACCCGGACGTGGTCATCCTGGACGAACCCACCACCGCGCTGGACGTGACCACGCAGATCGAAGTGCTGCGGGCGTTCCGGCGCGTGGTGCGCGAGCGCAATGCCACGGCCGTGTACGTGAGCCACGACCTGGCCGTGGTGGCCCAGATGGCCGACCACATCCTGGTGCTGCGCAACGGCCAAGCCCAGGAACTCAACACCACCACCAACATCCTGGCGGCCCCTGCGCATGCGTACACCCAGAGCCTGCTGGCAGCCGCGCGACCCGCGCCGCGCGACAGTGGGTTGGGCCATGACCAGGGTGAACTGTTGCTGGACGTGCAAGGGGTCTCGGCCGGCTACGGCCCACGCGATGCCCAGGGCCAACCCGCCGTGAAGATCCTTGACGACATCAACTTCAAGCTCTACCGCGGGCAGGCCGTGGGGGTGATTGGTGAATCGGGTTCAGGCAAAACCACCCTGGCCCGCGCCATCGCCGGGCTGCTGGCCCCCAGCCAAGGGCGCATCCTGTTCAACAACCATCCGCTCAAGCCCGACCTGACGCAACGCAGCAAAGAGGACCTGCGCCGCATTCAGATCGTTTTCCAGATGGCGGACACGGCGCTCAACCCGCAGCACACCATTGAGCAAATCCTGGCCCGGCCACTGCAGTTCTACAAAGGACTCAAGGGCCCCGCACTGGAACACCGCATCCACCAGTTGCTGGACCTGGTGAGACTGCCCCGCGCCGTGGCCCACCGCTTGCCCGGCGGGCTGTCGGGCGGCCAGAAGCAACGCATCAACCTGGCCCGTGCGCTGGCCGCTGACCCCGACCTCATCCTGTGCGATGAAGTCACCTCGGCGCTGGACACCGTGGTGGGGGCCGCCGTGCTCGACCTCATGGCCGATTTGCGCCGTGAACTGGGCTTGTCCTACCTGTTCATCAGCCACGACCTGCACACTGTGCGCTCGGTGTGTGACGAAATCATCGTCATGCAGCACGGCCGCAAGCTCGACCAGGTGGCCCGCGCCGATTTCGACCGCGGCCCGCACCACCCGTACTTTGAACTGCTGGCCGCCTCGGTCCCCGAACTGCGCCAAGGCTGGCTGGACGAGCGTGATGCCCAGATGCGCACGCGCTCACCGGCCTTGGCCTGACGCCCTGCATTCAATCGCTATATAAGTTGTAGCTGCTTTCGCTTTATTTGAAAGCGCCAGGTGCCTTTTTTTCTTAAAAAACGTCAACTGCCATGACCCTGACACTCAGCCGACCCGAGCTCGTTCGCCGAGCCAACTTCATTGGCGGGCAATGGACCGCCGACACCGACACTGCCTTCGAGGTCACCGACCCCGCCACGGGCGACCTCATCGCCTCGGTGCCCGACTCCGGTCCGGCCCAGGCGAAGGCGGCGGTGGATGCGGCCCATGCGGCGTTTCCCGCCTGGCGCAAGGTGCCCGCCAAACAGCGGGCGGCCATCATCAAACGCTGGAAC
>DASUON010000192.1:0-3438 GCA_036276615.1 Burkholderiaceae bacterium | reverse complement strand
GCCGGTGGTGGGGTCCATGGTCCATTCCTTGACCACGATGCCCTGGCGGGCCAGCCGTCGCCACACGCCGCTGTTGGCCTCGTGGTCCTGGTTGGTGACGATGATTTCATCCCCCGGTTGCAGGCGCTGGGCAAACGCCTGGGCCAGCACGTAGGTGTTCTGTGAGGTGGAGGGGCCCAGGTGCACTTCCTCCGGGCGCACACCCAGGTAGGCGGCCAAACGCTCGTGGGCGCTGTCCATGGCCTGCCCGGCGGCCTGCGAGGCGGGGTGCACGCCATAGGGTTGCAGCTTGGTTTCTCGGTAGTAGCGGGTCAGCCGGTTGATCACCTGCTGGCAGGCGTAGGAGCCGCCCGCGTTGTCAAAAAAGGCCTGCCCGGCCAAGGAGGGTTCTTGGAATGCGGGGAATTGCTGCCGCACAAATTCGGTGTCCAGGGTGACGGTCATGGAGATGCCCAGAGGTGTGTGAAGGGCTTGATCTTAGGCAGGGGTGCTCGCAATGTGCTTTCATTTGAGGCATAAAGCGGCACTTGTGTGCAACGAAATTTCTAAATCCATGGAATCAACGGCATTGGATGCCCTTGACGGCAAAATCATCGCGGCGCTGCGCCGCGATGGGCGGGTCAGCAACCTGGAACTGGCGACACAGGTGGGGCTGTCCCCCTCGCAGTGCCTGCGCCGCGTGCGTCGGCTGGAAGACGCCGGGGTGATCCGCGGCTACACCGCCCTGATTGACGACGCCTGCCTGGGGTACGACATCGCGGCCTGGGTGGTCATCACCATCCGCAAAGGCACGGTGGGCAGCCGTGAGCGGGTGATGCACCTGCTGCAAAGCCACAGCGCGGTGGTCACCTGCCACGGCATCACCGGAGACGTGGATTTCCTGACCCAGGTGCGCGCCCGCAACATGGCCGCGTTCACCCGCTTCCTGGTGGACGAACTCAACGGCCACCCCGACATCCTCAGCACCCAGTCGTACATCTGCCTGGACACCGTGAAGTCTCCGGCGGGGACTGCTTAGCCGTGTTCGTCCGGCTGGCCGGAGGCTTCGGGCGGTTCCTCCAGCGCCGCCAACTCATCCGGCGGGGCCACCGTCACCGCCACCGACAGGCGGGGGCTGCCGCCGCCCTGGATCACGCCGCGCAGCGGCGACACGTCGCCGAAGTCGCGCCCCAGGGCCAGGGTGACGTGGGTTTCGGCGGGGCGGCCCAGGCCGCACAGGTCGTTGGTGGGGTCGAAGTCGGCCCAGCCCACCTCGGGGTCGTACACCTGCACCCAGGCGTGGGAGGCGTCGGCCCCGATCAGGCGCGGTTTGCCCGGGGGCGGCTGCGTCAGCATGTAGCCGCTGACGTAGCGGGCGGGCAGACCCAGGCTGCGCAGGCAGCCGATCATGATGTGGGCAAAGTCCTGGCACACGCCCTTGCGTTGGGTGAGGGCGTCCAGCGTGGGGGTGTTGACGCCCGTGCTGCCGCTGGCGTAGGTCATTTCGGTGTGGATGCGGTGCATCAGCGCCGTGGCGGCGTCCAGCAGCGGCATGCCGGGTTCGAACACCGGGTGGGCAAAGTCGGCCAGCAGGCGGTGGCGCGGCACGTAGGGCGAGGCAAACACAAACTCGGCCGCGGGGTCGTAGGGGGCACCGGCGCGGTAGCGCAGGGCGTCGGCCACCGTGTCCCAGGGTTCGCCGGGGGGCAGGGTGTCGGGCACGGTGGTGTGCACCAGGCTGTCGGCCCGCACGGTCAGCTCGGCATGGGGGCCGGGCAGGGTGAAGTGGCAGGCGGGGTTGCCAAAGGCGTCCACGCGGTCGCTGCGCTGGGCTGGGGCCGGGGTGATGGTCAGGCGGTGCTGCTGCACCGTCTGGCCCGGTTGGTCCACCGGGCTCAGGTGGGCCAGGTGCAGGGCCGTGACCACGGGCGGGTCGTAGCGGTAGGTGGTGTCGTGGACGATGCGCAGCAGCATGGCGTGGGCCGGGGTGGGGGCGCTTCAGGCCAGCAGGCTGCGGTTGTCCCGCTCGGCGTGGCTGAAGTGCTGTTGGCTCAGGGCGTCGGACAGCTGGAAGGCCGAGGTTTCGCACGAGGCCAGCACGGCCAGCAGGTCGGCATGCTGGCCTTCGGCGTTGGGGGTGCTCAGGTGGGCCAGGTCCCATTGGCTGGGGTCGGGCAGGTCGGCGAACAGGCGCTGGGCAAATTCGGGGTCGCCTTGCTCCAGCTTGCGCAGGCGCGAGCGCAGGGTGTCCAGCACCCAGGCCAGGGAGCGGGGGTTGTCGCGGTTGATGAGCAGCAGGTCCAGCAGGGCCACCACGTCGCGCCGTTGCTGGTAGTGCGAGTGGAAGGTGATGGTGCTGTCGAACAGCGACACCAGGGCCTCGAAGCCCGCCGGGTCCAGCACGCTGCCGGTTTCAAAGGCCTGCCGCATGGCCTGGGCCAGGGTGGCCAGGCGTTCGATGTGGCGGCCAATGGACAGCAGGCGCCAGCCGTTGTCGCGCACCATGCGGTCGGTCTGTGCGCCGGTGATGCCGGCCAGGGCCTCGCTGGCTTCTTCCAGGGCGTTGAGGGCTTCTTGCGCGGCGGATTCGGTGTCGGCCCCCAGCACGCCGCATTGGTCGAGGAAGTTGAGTTCGGCCTGCTCGATCAGGTGGCGTTGCTCCTGGCTCAGGCGTTCGCGCACGTTGGCGGCGGCCAGGCGCAGCGCCCGCAGGTTGAAGCCCACGCTGTAGGCCCCGTCGGCATCGGCCAGCGCGGCGATGAGCGAACGCTCGAACACCCGCTGCGCCCCCGGACCGGACATGCCGGGCACATGGGCCGACACCAGCGCCTGGGCCTGGGCCTGCTGGGTCATCCAGGCTTGCAGGGGGCGGGTGGAGGGTTCTTCGTCGTGCAGGTTGCGCAGGATGACCTGGGCCAAGCGCACGGTGCTTTCGGCGCGCTCGGTGTAGCGGCCCAGCCAGAACAGGTTTTCGGCGGCGCGGCTGGTCACGGGGCGGCGGCTTTGCGCCAGCGCCAGGGTGGTGGGGGCGCTTTGCAGCAGGCTGGTGCGGTCCACCTCGCCTTCGGTCATGACCCAGCAGTCGGCGCTGCTGCCGCCGTGCTGCATGGAGGCCATGAGCTGCCCGCGTGGGGCCAGCCGCACCAGGCCGCCGGGCAGCACGCGCCAGCTCTGCGGGCCGTCGGCCAGGGCGTAGACGCGCAGCATGGCGGCGCGGGGGGTGATCTGGTCGCCGCTCCAGGCGGGGGTTTCGGACAGCGGCAGGTAGCTCTGGACGGTGTAGTCCTCGGGCTGTTGCACCATGCGCCCGGTCATCTGGTCGAGCGTGTCGGCGCTCAGGCTCTGGCCCATCAGGGTCTGCAAGGGGGAATTGGGGTAGGTGGGCTTGATGACGCCGTGGCGCAGCTGCGGCAGCACCCGTTGCAGCGCCGCCGGTTCGCCGCACCACCAGGTGGGCAG
>DASUON010000191.1:0-4524 GCA_036276615.1 Burkholderiaceae bacterium | reverse complement strand
GGTGTTCCTGACACTGGGCCGCGTGCCCGCCCAGGGCTTGGACCCCCAGGGCCAGGGCATCCAGGAGCTGAGCGGCCAGGGCTCGTTCGAGCGCTCAAGGGCGCGGGTGTTGCAGTGGTGGAAAGACCGCTGGGGCACCCGTGTGGCGGCGCCGATGCTGGACAACGGCTCGGGCCTGTCGCGCCACGAGCGCATCACTGCCGAGGGGCTGGTGGCCTTGCTGCGCGACGCGGCGGCCCGCCCTGCGGCGGGCGCGGTGCTGGCGCAGTCGCTGCCGGTGGCGGGGGTGGACGGCACGGCCAAACGCATGGGCGAGCGGGGCATTTTGCAAAAAGCCCTGGGCAATGCCCAGGTCAAGACCGGCACCCTGCGCGACGTGGTGGCGGTGGCGGGTTATGTGCAGGCCCGCGATGGCCGACCCTGGGCCGTGGCGGCCATCGTCAACCACCCCAACGCGGGGCTGGCCCGTCCGGCCCTGGACGCCGTTTTGGAATGGGTGGCCAGCCAAGGCCGCTGACCCCTTCCACCTTTTTGGGCATCCCCATGACTTTGACAGACCTCATCGGCACCGTGGCCGCTTCCCTCACCACCGTCAGCTTTGCCCCGCAGGCGTGGCACACCTTCAAGACCAAGGACGTGAGCGGCATCTCGCTGGGCATGTACTCGGTGTTCACCGTCGGTGTGAGCCTGTGGCTGGTGTATGGCCTGCTGCTCCAGGCCTGGCCGGTGGTGGTGGCCAATGCGATCACGCTGGCGCTGGCCAGCGTGATCCTGGGCATGAAGCTGCGCTACCGCGACAACGGGGACAACGACGGCAGCGCAGCGTCTTGACCGCGCGGGGACTCAGCCCAGCAGGCTGTCGGCGTTGACGTAGGTGTAGCCCAGGTCACGGGCCACGGCTTCGTACGTCACCTGGCCTTCACACACGTTGAGGCCGTTTTTCAGGTGCACGTTGTCCTTGAGGGCCTGCTTCCAGCCCTTGTCGGCCAAGGCCACGGCGTGGCCGATGGTGGCGTTGTTCAGGGCGAAGGTGGAGGTGCGGGCCACGGCGCCGGGCATGTTGGCCACGCAGTAGTGCACCACGCCGTCCACCACAAAGGTGGGGTCGGCATGGGTGGTGGCGTGCGAGGTTTCGAAGCAACCGCCCTGGTCGATGGCCACGTCCACCACCACGGCGCCCTTCTTCATGCGGGCAATCATGGCGCGGGTCACCAGCTTGGGCGCTGCGGCACCGGGAATGAGCACACCGCCCACCACCAGGTCGGCGTCGAGCACGGCTTCTTCCACGCTCAGGGCGGTGGAGTACACGGTGCTGATGCGGTTGCCGAAGATCAGGTCGAGCTGGCGCAGGCGGTCCACGTTCTTGTCGAGCACGGTGACGCGGGCACCCACGCCCACGGCCATTTGCAGGGCGTGTGTGCCGACCACGCCAGCGCCCAGGATGACCACATGCGCGGCCGGCACGCCGGGCACGCCGCCCAGCAGCACGCCCATGCCACCCTTGGATTTTTCCAGGTGCGCGGCACCGGCCTGGATGGCCATGCGCCCGGCCACTTCACTCATGGGGGCCAGCAGCGGCAGGCCGCCACCGACGCCAGTGATGGTTTCGTAGGCAATGCACACGGCGCCGGACTTGACCAGCGCGGCGGTTTGTTCGGGATCGGGGGCCAGGTGCAGGTAGGTGTACAGGATCTGGCCGGGGCGCAGCATGGCGCACTCTTGCGGCTGGGGTTCCTTCACCTTCACCACCATGTCGGCCTTGGCAAACACCTCGGCGGCGTCGGCGGCCAGGGTGGCCCCGGCGGCCACGTACTGTTCGTCGGACAGGCCAATGGCGGCCCCGGCGCCCTGCTGCACCAGCACGGCGTGGCCGCGGCTGGTGAGTTCACGCACGCTGGCCGGGGTCAGGCCAACGCGGTATTCGTGGTTCTTGATTTCCTTGGGGCATCCGATGAGCACAACAGTCTCCTGTGGGGTTGAAGGTGCCCCGCAGTGTGCACCTGTGCCGCCCATTCCAGAAGATAGATTAACCAAGCAGCGTTTTCATAACCCATGCTGATGGTTTGCCCAGGCCCGTGTGCGGGAGCCGGGCGCGGTCGATCACCAGCGTGAGTGCAACTGCAGGTAGGCGTAATCGCCCAGTTGCAGGTGGCCGTTGGGCGTCAGGTGCAGGTTGTCGGCAAACAGGTACGACGCCTTGCTGGTGGACGCCAGGGTGCTGTCGTTGCAGCTGAAGGCGGTGGGGGTGGTGCACAGGGCCGTGGTGCGGTTGGCAAAGCCAAACGCGGGGCCGGTCTTGTCGTCGGCGTTGCGGTTGACCAGGAAGGCCGCGTCCACAAACAGCAGGTTGGCCCCCAGGTTGACGGCCGCCAGTTTGAACGCGTCGTTCAAACGCAGCGAGGCCAGGCTGAACAGCCCTTTCTGGTCTTGCTGGGCGGCAAAGGGCGAGCGGCTCAGGTCGTACACGCCGCACACCACGATGTGTTTGGCGCCTGCGGCAATGAGGCGCTTCATGTCGTCGGCACGGGCGTTGCCGTGGGTGTCCACCTGGGCCAGGGCCGCGGTTTCGGTCAGGGTGCCGGCCTTCACGGCGGCCACGGGGGCCAACACGTCGGCCATGGGCAGGTTGATCAGCACCACGTCATCGGTCTGGAAGGTGTTGCTCGCCAGGAAGGCGTCGATCTGCGCCGCCAGGGTGCGCGGCAGCGCTTCGGTGGGGCCGTGCCCTTGGGCGAACCCCAGGCCGCCCTTGGATTGGGCGGAGAGGGTCTTGCCGTAGCGGCTGGCCACATGCTCGGCCCAGATGTTGATGGTGCCGTCGTTGACGGTGTAGCGCGAACCGGCTTGACCCACGTCGCTCAAGCCATCGCCAAAGGCGATGAAACGGCTGGGGTTGATGGCCGACACCACATCGCCCGAGCCGCAGGCGGCCAGCAGGCTGGCCGTGCCCAGTGCCAGCCCGCCGCGCAGCACCCCCCGGCGGGACAGTCCCGTCCGGGCAGACGGTTCAAGGCGGTGGGCGGCGGGCAGGTGGGCGGTCATGGGCAAACTCTCCAGGGGATGATCGGTCTTGGACGGGACCGCGTATCTTAGTTCGGGCGCTTTGCGGGGGCGGGCTTCAGGCGGCGGCGCGGGCCAGGCGGTCGCGCACACCATCCCAGGGGGCGTCGGGCGGCGGGGTTTCCACCCAGATCAGGGTCACGCCCTGGGCGTCCAGCTCGCGCAGCACGGCAAACAGCTCGTGGGCGCAGGCGTTGGCGCTGTCGGGCATGCGCCGCCAGGTGCAGTGGGGGTTCTGGGCCTGCCAGCCCTTGGGCGCCTGTCGGCTGTAGATGGCAATGGCCGGGCGGATGGCCTCCCGCGTGGGGTGGGGCGGCGTGTGCAGCAGCACGCCCGCGGCGGCGTCCAGCTCGGCGGCGCTCATCAGCCGCACCCGGGCGGCGGGCGCGTAGTGCGAGGCCAGCGTGCCCGATGCCCGGGGGGCGGGCGTGTCCTGCGCCTGCTCGGGCGTCAGCACGCGCTGGCCGCAGGCGGCTTCGAGTTGGGCGGGGGTGATCTGACCGGGGCGCAGCAACACGGGGCGGCCCCGGGTGGCGTCCACGATGGTGGATTCGATGCCCACGCTGCACGCCCCGCCGTCCAGCACGGCCAGGGTCTCGGCGTCCAGGGCCTCAAACTCCTCCATCACATGCGCGGCGGTGGTGGGGCTGACGCGACCGAATCGGTTGGCACTGGGTGCGGCCACACCCCGCACGCCCAGCGCCTGGGCGGCTTGCAGCACGGCCTGTGCGACAGGGTGGGCGGGGCAGCGCAGGCCCACCGAATCCTGGCCGCCCGCGGCCGCCTCGGCCACGCCGGGCTGGCGCGGCACGATCACCGTCAGCGGGCCGGGCCAGAAGGCCTGCATCAGCGCCGTGGCCCAGCCGGGCACGCTGTGCGCGTGGTGGGCCACGCCCGGGGCCCAGTCGGGCGGCAGGTGGACGATGAGCGGGTGGTCCGCCGGGCGGCCCTTGGCCGCAAAGATGCGGCGCACCGCCTCCGGCTGCCCGGCGTCCGCCGCCAGGCCGTACACCGTTTCGGTGGGCAGGCCCAGCAGGCGGCCCTGGGCCAGTTGGTGGGCCGCGGCGTCCAGGCCGGGGGTGTCGGGCGTCAGCAGGCGCGGCATGGGGTCAGCGGCCCGGCGTTCAGAACGCGGGCAGGCCCAGGATGTCGCAGGCCGCCAAGGCGGTGGCGCGGGCCGCTTCTGCCGTGGGCGCGGTGATGTTCAGGTGCCCCATCTTGCGGCCCGGGCGGGCGTCGAGCTTGCCGTACAGGTGCAGGTGGGTGCCGGGCAGGGCCAGCACGCGGTCCCAGGCGGGTGTGCGGCTGACCTCGGGTTGGCCGGGGGCAAACCACAGGTCGCCCAGCAGGTTGAGCATGAGGGCCGCACTGTGCTGGCGCGGTTCCACCAGCGGCAGGCCCGCCATGGCGCGCACCTGCAGGTCGAACTGCGACACCGTGCAGGCGTTCTGGGTGTAGTGCCCG
>DASUON010000190.1:0-2650 GCA_036276615.1 Burkholderiaceae bacterium | reverse complement strand
GTGGTGAATGGCCCAAACCTTGAATGCGCAGCCACAGGCCAGCACCGCCGCACCCGAGGCCACCCAGAACACCGAGGACAGGCCCCAGTGGGTGCTGACCCACCCGCCGCCCACGCCCCCCAGCACCCCGGGAATGCCGTAGCCCACCACGGTGTACAGCGCCTGCCCCCGCCCGCGCAGCCGCCCCGGGAAGTGGTGCGACAACAGCGCGATGCACACGGTGTGGTGGGTGGCAAAGGTCACGGCATGCAGCATCTGCGCCAGCACCAACAAGGGCCACACCGTGGCCCAGCCCGCCGTCAAACCCAGCCGAACCGCCGTCAACACCGCCGCCAGCCACAGCCAGGCCGACAGGCTCCAGCGGGGCAACCAGCGCCCCTGAAAGAAAAACCAGGCCACCTCGCACACCACCGACACGGCCCAGAGCGCACCAATGACCGTCTTGCTGTACCCCAGGCTGTCCAAGTACAGCGAAAAGAACACGTAAATGGCGATGTGGGCCAGCACGTGCCAGAACATGGCGGCAAACAGCCAGGCCACCGCGGGCTGGCGCAGCAGTTGCCAGACCTGACCCTTGGGCTCTTCGGTGTGGTGCGGGGCCTCCTTGTGGTCGGGCATCCACCACACGGACACGGTGACCGCCAGCAGCGTGGCCACCGCCCAGGCGGGGAAGGACGCCATGCCCCGCTGCTCGAACCAGGTGCCAGCGGCCATCACCGTGACCAGGAAGCCCAGCGAGCCCCACAGCCGCACACGCCCATACAGCCGGGCATTGAACTGCCCGCCTTGGCTGACCAGGTGGGCCATGGCGGCTTCGCTCATGGGCATCATGGAACTGGTGTGCACAAACATCAGCCCCAGCACCAGCAGCAAACCGGCAAAGCTCAGGTTGAACCACAGCCCCAAGGAGCACAGCAGCGCGGCGGTGGCCCCGTAACGCAGCAGCTTGACGCGCTCACCCGTCCGATCGCTCAGCCAGCCCCAGCCATAGGGCGCAAACAGCCGCGTGCCCGACTGCACCGACGTCAACACGCTGATGGCCAGCAGGCTCAGCCCCTGGTCCTTCAGCCACAAGGGCAGGTAAGGATTGAAAAACCCGATGTGCGCAAAATAACTGGCCGACAACGCGGCAAACGGGGCCAGTTTGGCGCGGTCAAGGGCCAAGGGCGTCAGACCCCCGCCTGCACCTGGGCGGCAATGGGCTCCACCGCCTGGCGCACATCACCACATTGGGCGCGGTGCTGCAACACATGCTCCATGACCACCAGGGCCAGCATGGCCTCGGCAATGGGCGTGGCCCGGATGCCCACACAAGGGTCGTGACGGCCTTTGGTGATGACCTCGGTGGCATGGCCTTCCGAGTCGATGGTGTGGCGCGGAATCAGGATGGAGCTGGTGGGCTTGATGGCGATGGACACTTCCAAGTCCTGCCCGCTGCTGATGCCCCCCAGCACGCCCCCGGCGTTGTTGCCCACAAACCCCTGGGGGGTGAGCGAATCACCATGGGTGCTGCCCTTGGCCGCCACACAGGCAAAACCGGCACCGATTTCCACACCCTTGACGGCGTTGATGCCCATCATGGCGTAGGCAATGTCGGCATCGAGCTTGTCAAACAGCGGTTGCCCCAGGCCCACGGGCATGCCGCGGGCCGTGACCCGCAGGCGGGCACCGCAGGAATCCCCGCTTTTGCGCAAGGCTTCCATGTAGGCCTCCAGCGCCGACACGTCGGCCACCGGGGCAAAAAACGGGTTGTGGGGCACGTGGTCCCAGCTCTCGAAGGCAATGGGCAACTCACCAATCTGCGTCATGCAGCCGTGGAAGGTGGTGCCGTGGGCCTGTGCCAGCCATTTCTTGGCCACCGCACCCGCGGCCACCATCGGCGCCGTGAGGCGGGCCGAAGAGCGTCCGCCACCCCGGGGGTCGCGCACGCCGTATTTGTGCCAGTAAGCGTAGTCGGCATGCCCCGGGCGGAAGGTCTGCAGGATGTCGCCGTAGTCCTTGCTGCGCTGGTCGGTGTTGCGGATCAGCAGGCAGATGGGGGTGCCCGTGGTCTGGCCCTGGTAGACCCCGCTGAGGATCTCCACCGCGTCGGGCTCGTTGCGCTGGGTCACGAACTTGCTGGTGCCGGGGCGGCGGCGGTCCAGGTCGGGCTGGATGTCCGCCTCGGACAAGGCCAGCCCGGGAGGGCAACCGTCGATCACGCAGCCGATGGCCGGACCGTGAGACTCGCCGAAATTGGTGACAGAAAACAGATTGCCGAAGGTGTTGCCGCTCATGTCCGGCATTATCCCCGACGGTCCGGCCCCACCGCCGGGGTGGTCTGGGTCAACCGATCAGGCTTGGGCGGGTTGGGCCTCGTCAGACGCAGTGCCCTCGGCCGGCCAGTCGCGGATGTAGGCCTTGAGCATGCGGTTTTCGAAGTTCTGGCTGTCGACCACGGCCTTGGCCACGTCGTAGAAGCTGATCACGCCCATGAGCATGCGGTTGTCCATGACCGGCATGTAGCGGGTGTGCCGCTCCAGCATCATGGGACGCACCGCTTCCAGCTCGGTTTCGGGGGTGCAGCTCATGGGGTGGTCGTCCATCACCTTGCGCACGGTGTAGCTGCCCACCTGACCGCCGTTCTGGGCGATGTGCTGGATCACCTCCC
>DASUON010000189.1:0-3987 GCA_036276615.1 Burkholderiaceae bacterium | reverse complement strand
ACGGATCACGAACGAAAGGCGATCGTCATCCGTCTCGAACAGCGGTGCGGGCGAGCCGTTGGTGGCCATTTCTTTCAGGATTTTCGGAATGCCGGTCGAGCGCCCTTCGGTCATGTCCAGCTCTTTCAGGAACTCGCCAATCCGCCGGTTGCGGTAGCGGCGGCTGACGGCACGCCCGGCCTGGAGATCGGCCATCCGGATGGACCGATCCGGGCCGGGGTAGCTGACGATGACCAGCTCTTCAGGGCTGATGCGTACCTCAATGGGTTCGCGCTCTTCGTAAGAGCGGTGGTACACCGCATTCACCAACGCCTCCTCGATGGCGGCATAGGGATAGTTCCAGACCCGTGTGGCCTCGGCCCGGTGCGGGTGTTTGATGACCGTTTCGCGCAAGAAATTGCGCTGGATGTAGCCCAACGCCTCGCGCGTCATCCGCGCCAGCGGCCCCTTGAAAATTTGCTCTTCAAAGCGGTCGCCACCCGCGCCTTGGGGAAACCACACCACATCAATCTGCACGCCAGGGAAAAACCGCTCCGGCGTGTCATGGAAAAACAGCAGGCCCACGTTCTTGGGCCACGGCGATTCGGTGGGGCCACCTGCCACGTTCATCTGCCGCGCCAGGGCCTCCACCGACAGCCCCGGCGCATCCAACGCCAGCGCACTGCCCACGTCCTGCAAAAAAACCTGCATCAGCGGCTTGGAGAGATCGTCGATCTGGGCAACTTGGTTGAAACGGTCGTCAAACGGCACCTTGGCCGCCAGACTCAGCAACTCCTGCTCCGTTTCGCCCTTGGCTTCGACCGTGCTGCTGTAGCGCCGGATGTAGTGACGCCAGGTTTTCTTGTGGGCCGTGACGGCTTCAGGCGCTTTGTAAGGGCGGTTCTGCCCGCCCGGTGCCCACAACACCATCAGTTTTCGGCCCTCGACCTCTTCAAGACTCAGCACCGGGAAGTACGGCGGCTGAATCAACTGGCAAGCGGCCAGCAGCTCCTGCTGGATTTTGTCCAGCTGGTGGTCGGCCAACCCCACCGGCGGGAAAACGGGCTGGCCATGGGCATCGCAGTCCTGCCCGATGACCACATAGCCACCACCGAGGTTTTCGAAGTCGTTGGCAAACGCACACACGGTGCGGATGATCGCGTCCGGATTCCAGCCGGTTTTGTACTCGATGCGCTCGCCTTCGACGGTGCGCTGGCGCAGCAGGTCGGAGAGGTTGATGGGGAGTTTGGTCATGTCAAAGTGGAGGAAGCTGCAAGAGCACCCTGAACCCATGTCAGTCTAATAGGGCGTCTTGCCTACGTGCTGAAGCATCATCTGGCAGGCTGGTGGTCACGCCGCATCAACGACGAACACCGCTTGGTCTACCGCATCCACGATGGCATCAATGCCCCTTTCAGCAGTCACGTCAGTATGTCTCTGCTGATGCAGAATGATGCGCAAACCCGCCATCAAACCCATGCGCACCACCCTCACCATCGACGATCAGCTGTACGAGCAAGCCGTCAGCGTGGCCCCACCCGGCCTTGAAAAGGCCGAGCTGATCCGCGAATGCGTCAAGGCCTTCATCCAGCGCCAGACCGCCCACCGCCTAGCCGACCTGGGCGGCACCATGCCCGACATCGACGCCCCGCCCCACCGCCAGCCCATAGCATGAACGTGCTGGTGGACACCAGCCTCCTGGCCTCAACCTTGCTTAGCCCACACACCACCCTGTGGACGCTGGACAAGCGCCTGGACACCCTGGCCACCGACTTGAAGGTGGCTTACCGTCCCGCTCCTCACTGATCCATAGCCCACAAACACACCCCATGCTCACCTGCTCCAAACTCATCCCCCAAGGCCAGGGCCTGGCCGCCGTGCTGCTCAAACGCGCCGCCACCGTGCAACTGGACTGGGACGTGCGCCAGAAAAGCCGCTTTGACGCCACCGACAGCCAGGGCCGCCACCTGGGCGTGTTTTTGCCCCGCGGCACCGTGGTGCGCGGGGGCGACGTGCTGGTGGCCGAGGACGGCTCCATGGTGCGCGTGGAAGCCGCGCCGCAAACCGTGCTGCGCATCACCGCGTGCAGCCAGCACGGCTCGCCCTTCGACCTGACCCGCGCCGCCTACCACCTGGGCAACCGGCACGTGCCCATCGAACTGCAACCCGACCACCTGAAGATCGAGCCCGACCACGTGCTGGCCGACATGCTGCGCCGCATGCACCTCACGGTGATCGAAACACAAGAAGGCTTTGAGCCCGAAGGCGGGGCCTATGGCGCAGGCTCGGGAACCGAAGGCCACGGCCACCACGGGCATGGCCATGACCACGGCCACAACCACGAACACGGCGAATGCTGCGGCCATGACCACAGCCACGACCATGCCCACAGCCACGCCACTCCCGCGGCAGCGCCCGCACGCGGCAAGCCCCTGTCGGTTCCCGTGAAGGCCGCACCCGCCGCGGCGGAACCGCATGTGCACGGCCCCGGCTGCGGTCACCACCACCACTGAGCCCGGGCCCCGCCCACGCCACCCATGAACCCCACGCCCCAGGGAGATGCCCGTTTCAACGCCAGCCTGAGCCAGCTGCAACTGATGTGGCTGGCCTCGCCCGCGCTGCCCGTGGGCGGGTTCTCGTACTCCGAAGGGCTGGAAGCCGCGGTGGACGCCGGGCTGGTCACCCACGACGCCCAGGCCGCCGACTGGCTGGCCGACCAGCTCTGGCTGGGCCAGGCCCGCAGTGACCTGGCCGTGCTGGCCCAGGCCATCCCCGCGTGGCGGGCGGGCGACCTGGCCCGCGCCCGCGAGCTCAACGACTGGGTGCTGCACACCCGCGAAACCTCCGAGCTGCGCCAGCAAACCCTGCAAACCGGGCGCTCGCTGCTGGAGTGGCTGCGGCAACTGCCGGGCACGCCCCCGGCGGTGCTGGAACACATCCGCACCCTGCAGCCCTGGCCCCCCACCTGGCCCGTGGCCTTTGGCCTGGCCGCGGCGCAAACCGCGGCCCCGGTGCGCGACTGCCTGCTGGCCTGCGCCTTCGGCTGGGCCGAGAACATGGCCCAGGCCGCCATCAAATCGGTGCCGCTGGGTCAGACCGCGGGCCAGCGCATCCTGGCCCGGCTGGTGCAGGAAATCCCTGGTGCGGTGGACCACGCCATGGGCCTGACGGATGAAGACCGCCAAGCCTTCACCCCCATGCTGGCCATCCTGTCGGCCCGGCACGAAACGCAGTATTCGAGGTTGTTCCGCTCCTGAGCGGCCTACGACCCGCAGCCCCCCCGAGGAGACCCAAATGCCCCAGCCCAGCCCCCCGGCGTGGACCGACTTCACGTTCACCACCTTCGACAAGCTCCGCTACAACGACACCGACCGCCAGGGCCACATCAACAACGCCGTGTTTGCCACGCTGCTCGAAACCGGCCGGGTGGAGCTGCTCTACGCCCCCGACGGTGCCCTGCACAACCCCGGCTGCGCGTTTGTCATCGCCAGCCTGTCGCTCCAGTTCCTGAAAGAAATCAACTGGCCCGGTCAGGTGGACATTGGCACCGGCGTGGCCGAGGTGGGCCGCAGCTCGTTCACGCTCACCCAGGGTCTGTTCCAAAACAGCCAGTGCGTGGCCACCGCGCAAACCACCATCGTGCAGATGAACGAAAGCACCCGCCGTTCGCACCCCCTGTCGGCCCACACCGTGGCACGGCTGAATGCCCTGCGGCTGGTGCCACCGACCGAAGGCCCGGGCCGCACCTGAACTGGCACGGTTGCTGCATTCAGCCCGTGCGGGGCTCATCCAAGCCAATTTCACAAGCTTTTTTCTGCCTCACCGCTTGATTGACGGTGATTCATTGCTCTTATTTCAGAACCATGACCGCTTTGCACCACATTCCGAACCGCACCCAAAAACTCCCCCCGCTGCGCGTGGGCATTGGCGGCCCCGTGGGCTCGGGCAAGACCACCCTGCTGGAAATGCTGTGCAAGACCATGCGCGAGCGTTACGACCTGGTGGCCA
>DASUON010000188.1:0-2544 GCA_036276615.1 Burkholderiaceae bacterium | reverse complement strand
CGGAAGAACAGCAGCATGGCCGCGAACGTCATGGCCTGGGTGATGATGGAGAAGTACACCCCCTTGATGCGCGAGCGAAAGGCAAAGAAGCCGAACACCAGCGCCACCACACCGGGCACCAGCACCACCAGCGCCAGGGTGGCGGCAAAGCTGTCGCTCAAGGCCCAGTGCCAGGGCAGTTCCTTCCAGTCCAGGAACACCATGAAATCGGGCAGGTCGCTCTGGTAGTTGCCGTCGCGCCCGATCTGGCGCATCAGGTACATGCCCATGGCGTAACCGCCCAGCGCAAAGAACAGGCCGTGGCCCAGGCTCAGGATGCCGGTGTAGCCCCAGATCAGGTCCATGGCCAGCGCGCAGATGGCAAAACACATGATCTTGCCCACCAGCGCCACGCCGTAGTCGCTCAGGTGGAACAGGCTGCCCGCAGGCACCATGAGGTTGAGGGCGGGGGCCACGGCGCACACCGCGACCAGGGCCACCAGAAAGCCCGCCCAGCCGCTGCGCGACAGCAGCGGTGGCGGTGGGGGAAGTTGCAGGGGTTGGGCTGAAGACATGGTCATGCTCGCAATGGGTGGATCAGGCTTCGGCGCTGCGGCCCTTCATGGCAAAAATGCCCTGGGGTCGTTTCTGGATGAACACGATGATGAACACCAGCACGGCAATCTTGGCCAGCACGGCACCGGTCCAGCCTTCCAGCAGCTTGGCGGCCATGCCCAGCCCCAGCGCGGCATACACCGCCCCGGCCAGCTGGCCCACACCGCCCACCACCACCACCATGAAGGCATCGACGATGTAGTTCTGCCCCAGGTCCGGCCCCACGTTGCCCACCTGGCTCAGGGCGCAACCGGCCAGCCCGGCAATGCCGCTGCCCAGGGCAAAGGCGTAGGTGTCGATGCGGGCGGTGTTCACACCCATGCAACTGGCCATGGGCCGGTTCTGCGTGACGCCACGCACAAACAGGCCCAGCCGGGTGCGGCCGATCAGCCAGGCCATGCCCAGCAGCACGACCCCGGCAAACGCGATGATGACCAGCCGGTTGTAGGGCAGCGTCAGGTTGGCCAACACCTGCACGCCACCACTCATCCAGCTGGGGTTTTCCACGCCCACGTTCTGCGCACCGAACAGGCTGCGCACGGCCTGCATCAGCATGAGGCTGATGCCCCAGGTGGCCAGCAGGGTTTCCAGCGGGCGGCCGTACAAAAAGCGCAGCACGCCGCGCTCCAGCGCCGCACCCACCAGGGCCGAGGTGACAAAGGCCACAGGCAACGCGGCCACCAGGTACCAGTCGAACGCGCCGGGCAGGTAGCTGCGAAACAGGCCCTGCACCACGTAGGTGGCGTAGGCACCGATCATCATCAGCTCGCCGTGGGCCATGTTGATCACGCCCATCAGCCCGTAGGTGATGGCCAGGCCCAGCGCCACCAGCAGCAGCACCGAGCCCAGGCTGACGCCGGTGAACAACGTGCCCAGCACCTCGCCCAGTTTCAGGCCGTCGGTGATGGTCTTGAGGCTGGCCGACAGGGCGGATTTCACCGCCGGGTCGGTCTCTTGCGACAGGCGCTCGTTCAGCAGCAGCTGGGTGGCGGGGGTTTGGCTGTCGGCCAGCGCCTTGGCGGCGGCCAGGCGTTGGGCGGGGTCGTCGCTGCCCAGTTGGGCGGCGGCCTTGGCCAGCGCCAGCTGGGCCTTGATGGCGGCGTCGGTCTCGGCGGCCAGCGCCTTGTCCAGCAAGGGCAGCAGGGCGGGGTTGGGCTCCTTCAGCAGGCTGGCCACGGCGTCGCGGCGGGTGGCCACGCTGGGGGCCAGCAGCTTGAGGGCGGCCAGCGCGGTGTCCAGCTCGCCGCGCAGGCGGTTGTTGTTCATCACGTCTTCGGCATCGGGGGGCACGGCCACGGGCTGGCCCGTCACCGGATCGGCGCCCTGCCCGTCCTTCACCACAAACACCTGCTCGCCCTTGAACTTGACGGCATCGTCGGCCAGCGCCTGGATGAAGGCGGCGGTTTTGTCGTCAGGCTCGGCAGCCAGGGCCGCGGCGATGGCAGCAATGCGGTCGTCCGCCTCGCCAATGGACATGTTTTTTGCGGCCTCTGCGCTTAATCCATAAGCGTGAGCAGCTACAAAAAGTGAAGCTATCAACATCCCCAGCCGTTTCAGGCCGGGCCAACGCGTGTGCATGTGGTGGTTCCCCGTGGGTGCTTGGTGCGCCGATTCTGGGCAATGCACCAAAAACGGGAAATACGCCGGGTGGCGTATGGGCGGGTGGGCGCTCCAACCCCACTTTGCCCACGGCCCCTTGAGCCACGTGGCACTTGCACAAGCCCACGCCATGCACTTGGCCGATCACCTGTCGCACTTCGAAAGCCGCTAAAGTGGCCGAATGACCCCCTCCACCCCGCCGTCGGCCACCCGTGGTTTCCCTGCGGATTTCCAACCGTTCGCAGGCACGCTGCCCGACTGCGAGCGCTGCGCCCAGGCGACGGGGCTGGATTTCCAGTTTGACTTTGCCTACCAGCCCATCGTCCGGCTGAGCACCAGCACCGTGTTTGC
>DASUON010000187.1:0-5350 GCA_036276615.1 Burkholderiaceae bacterium | reverse complement strand
TTCGACGGGCGCGAGGTGACCGAGGGCCTGCTCAACCACATCGAGGTGGCCATCCGCGCCTACGACCCCTGCCTGTCGTGCGCCACCCATGCGCTGGGCCGCATGCCCCTGCAGGTGCAGGTGCTGGCTGCCGACGGCAGCGTGTGCGACCAGGTGCAGCGCGGCTCGGAAGGCGAGTTCGAGCACGTCCCAACGCCGTTTGCCACCGCCTCATGGCGTTGAGCGTGGCCCCCACGCTGGTGCTGGCCTGGGGCAACCCCAGCCGGGGCGACGACGCGCTGGGCCCCGCCTGCCTGGCGCGGCTTGAGCAGCGGCTTTTTCAGCGGCTGCAAGCCGGGCAGGGCGGGGGCGCATGCCCGCCCCTGGCCGAAGTGGAGTTTCTGGAAGACTTTCAGTTGCAGGTGGAGCATGTGTGCGACCTGCTGCACCGCCAGCGCGTGCTGTTCATCGACGCCTCGGCCAACGCCCAGTCCCCGTTCGAGGTGCAGCGCCCCCAGCCGCGCCCCGACCACAGCGTCAGCTCCCACGCCCTGAGCCCACAGGCCCTGCTGCACGTCATGCACACCGTGCACGGCCCCGACGCCGTGCCCCCCGTCTGGGTGCTGGGCATCGCCGGGCAATCGTTCGAACTGGGCGACAACCTCAGCCCTCAGGCGCAGCTGAACCTGGATGCCGCGGTGGAATGGGCTTGGGGGTGGGTGGAGCAGGAAGAAAATCAAAATCCATAGCTGCTCACGCTTTCAAATCAAGCGCTACAGTCTGTTTTTGTTCATGAAATCAGCGCCATTTCCGTCTCGGCGTTGACGCCATTGCCATCCCCCTGTGCTCCCGGTGGCACCCCACGCCATCGCCCCTCCCCAGCCCCTGTCTCTTGCGACACAGCGCCGCCGCGCCCAAGCCCTTTACAGTGCGGCTTTTCGTCTTTTCGGAGCTTGGCATGTCGCCTCTGTACCTGCACCACTACCCCATGTCGCCCTTTGCCGAGAAGGCTCGGTTGATGCTGGGGTACAAGGGTTTGCCGTGGAAGTCGGTGATCGTGCCGGCCATCATGCCCAAGCCCGATGTGGTGGCGCTGACTGGCGGCTACCGCAAGACCCCGTTTTTGCAGATGGGCAACGACGTGTTCTGCGACACCGCCCTGATGGCCGACGTGCTGGAGCACCTGGCCCCCCAGCCCACGTTCTACCCCCACGGCCAGCGGGGCCTCAACCGCGCCGTGGCGCAGTGGGCTGACCACCAGCTGTTCTGGGCGGCCATGGGTTACAACTTCCAGCCCCAGGGCATGGCGCAGCTGTTTGAAGGGGCGTCGCCCGAGGCCATCAAGGCCTTTGGGGCTGACCGTGGGGCCATGAGCGGTGCGCCGCGCGTTCGCCCGGCCGATGGTGCATCGGCCTACCGCAGCTACCTGCGCCGCCTGTCCGACATGCTGCACGACAGTGCACAAGACGGGCAACTGGCCTACCTGCTGGGTGCCACCGCTCCCAGCCTGGCCGACTTTGCGGTGTACCACTCGGTGTGGTTCACCCAGCACAAGGTGCCCGCACTGGCGGGCATCCTGGCCGACACCCCCGCGGTGCAAGACTGGCTGGCCCGCATGACGGCCATTGGCCACGGCAACCCAACCAAAAGCACTGCTGCAGAAGCCATAGCAGACTGCGCAGCTGCATCAAGCGCAGGAGTCCGAAACGACATCAGGGTTTTTGGCGAGGCCGACACCTTCCAGGACGACCATGGCCTGCCCTTGGGCAGCCAGGTCACCGTGGCCGCCGAAAGCTTTGGCACCGAAACCACCCAGGGCACGCTGCTGGCCGCCACCCGCACCCGCTACACGCTGCAACACACCGACGAACGCGCAGGCACCGTGCGTGTGCACTTCCCCCGCGTGGGTTACGTGTTGAAGGCCGCATGAGCGCCATGACCGCCATGGCCAACGCAACCCCCACGCCCCAGCCCGAGCACCAGTCCCTGCGCTGGGACTGCCTGCCGTTTGACGCCCTGGACGTGCACACCCTCTACGCCCTGCTGCAACTGCGCTCGGCGGTGTTTGTGGTGGAGCAGCGGTGTGCCTTTCTGGAGTTGGACGGGGCCGACGCCCCGTGCCACCACCTGTTGGCCCGCACACCGTCGGGTGCCCTCTGGGCCTGTGCCCGCCTGGTGCCCGCAGGCCTGAAGTACCCCGAAGCCAGCATTGGCCGCGTGGTGACCGCCCCGGCGGCACGCGGGCTGAAGCTGGGCCACGAGCTCATGGCCCGGGCCTGTGCCGAACTGGCGCGGCTGTGGGGCGAGCAGCCCATCCGCATCGGGGCGCAGGCGCGGCTGCAAGGCTTTTACCAAGGCCACGGTTTTGTGACGGTGAGTGAACCCTACGACGAAGACGGCATTGCCCACGTGGAAATGCTCTACCAACCCGGAGACAAAGCATGATTTCAAACTTTGCGGGCAAAACCGCGGTGCTCACGGGTGCGGGCTCTGGCTTTGGGCTGGAGTTGGCCCGCCTGGCCGCCGCCCGGGGCATGAACCTGGTGCTGGTGGACGTGCAGGCCGACGCCCTGGCCCGTGTCGAGGCCGAACTGGCCCCGGTGTGCGCCGCCCATGGCCGCACCGTGATGGCCCGCCGCGTGGACGTGTCCAGCGCCACCGCCATGGACGCCCTGGCCGCCGAGGTGGTGCAACACCTGGGGGCCCCGCACGTGGTGTTCAACAACGCCGGGGTGGGCAGTGGCGGCCTGGTGTGGGAGAACACCGTGGCCGACTGGGAGTGGGTGCTGGGCGTCAACCTGTGGGGCGTGATCCACGGCGTGCGCTGCTTCACCCCGCACATGCTGGCCGCCGCGAAGGCTGACGCCCACTGGCAAGGCCACATCGTCAACACCGCCAGCATGGCCGGGCTGCTGAACGCGCCGCTGATGGGGGTGTACAACGTCAGCAAACACGCGGTGGTGTCCCTCACCGAAACCCTGTACCAGGACCTGGCGCTGGTCACCTCGCAGATCGGGGCCAGCGTGTTGTGCCCCTTCTTTGTGGCCACCGGCATTGCCGACAGCCACCGCAACAAGCCCGGCACCATGGCCGACGAAACGCCCACACCCAGCCAGTTGGTGAACCAGGCCATGACCACCAAGGCGGTGAGCAGCGGCAAGGTCACCGCCGCCGAGGTGGCCGCCCGGGTGATGGAGGCCATGGAGACCGACCGCTTCTACATCTACAGCCATCCCGGGGCCGTGGCCGACAACGTGGGCCACCGCACCAGCGCCATCTTGCAGGGCCACAACCCGCCCGACCCGTTTGCCGAGCGCCCCGACGTGGGCGCCAAGCTGCGCGCCGCCCTGGCCCAGGGCTGAGGGGGCAGGCGGTGCGGGGCCTGGGGCCGCTGTGGCACACTGCGCGCCCTTTGGTCCTGTACGTATCTCCCGACCTCATGACACCCATCGTTTCCCAGATTGCCCAGGAACTGAATGTCCAAGCCCGGCAGGTGCAAGCCGCCGTTGACCTGCTGGACGGCGGGGCCACCGTGCCCTTCATCGCCCGCTACCGCAAAGAGGTGACCGGCGGGCTGGACGACATCCAGCTGCGTGAGCTGGAAGCCCGCCTGGCCTACCTGCGCGAGCTGGAAGACCGCCGTGCCGCCGTGCTCAAAAGCATTGAAGAGCAGGGCAAGCTCACACCCGAGCTGCGCGCCGCCATCCTCACCGCGCCCACCAAGCAGGAGCTGGAAGACCTGTACCTGCCCTACAAGCCCAAGCGCCGCACCAAGGGCATGATGGCCCGCGAGGCCGGGCTGGAGCCCCTGGCCGACAAGCTCATGGCCAACCCCAGCCTGGACCCCATGGCCGAGGCCCAGGCCTTTGTGCGCCCCCAGGGCGACCCCGAGGGCACCGATTTCTCCAACCCCCTGGCCGTTCTGGACGGCGTGCGCGACCTGCTCTCCGAACGCTGGGCCGAAGACGCCACCCTGGTGCAAACCCTGCGCGAATGGCTGTGGGACCAGGGCGTGCTGCGCAGCCAGCTGCTCGAATCCAAGGCCGGGCAGGAGGCCACGCCCGACGTGGCCAAGTTCCGCGACTACTTCGACTACGACGAACCCATCGCCCGCGTGCCCTCGCACCGGGCGCTGGCCGTGTTCCGGGGCCGGGCGCAAGACATCCTGGACGTGAAGCTGCTCACCCCCGATGCGCTGGAAGATTTGAAGGAAAAACAGGCTCTAGCGCTTTCAGAACAAGCGCAACCAGCTACAAAAAAAGCAGCAACCGCCAAAAGCACCACGCCCACCCTGGCCGAGGGCCGCATTGCCCACCACCTGGGGTGGCGGCACCAGGCCCGCGCCGCGGACGACCTGATCCGCAAATGCGTGGCCTGGACCTGGCGCGTCAAGCTCAGCCTGTCCACCGAGCGCGACCTGTTCGCCCGCCTGCGCGACGAGGCCGAGAAAGTGGCCATCAAGGTGTTTGCCGACAACCTGCGCGACCTGCTGCTGGCCGCCCCCGCAGGCCCCCGCGTGGTGATGGGGCTGGACCCCGGCATCCGCACCGGCGTGAAGGTGGCCGTGGTCGATGCCACCGGCAAGCTGGTGGACACCGCCACCGTCTACCCCCACGAACCCCGCCGCGACTGGGACGGCAGCCTGCACACCCTGGTGCGGCTGTGTGACAAACACGGCGTCAACCTCATCGCCATCGGCAACGGCACCGCCAGCCGCGAGACCGACAAGCTGGCCGCCGACCTCATCAAGCTGGTGGAAAAAGGCATGGCCGCCAGTGGCGACAGCAACCACCCCTGCAAGGGCATCCAAAAGGTGGTGGTCAGCGAAGCGGGCGCGTCGGTTTACAGCGCCAGTGAGTACGCCAGCCAAGAGATGCCCGACGTGGACGTGAGCCTGCGCGGCGCGGCCAGCATCGCCCGCCGCCTGCAAGACCCGCTGGCCGAGCTGGTGAAGATCGACCCCAAAAGCATCGGCGTGGGCCAGTACCAGCACGACGTGAACCAGGGCGAACTGGCCCGCACCCTCGACGCCGTGGTGGAAGACTGTGTGAACGGTGTGGGTGTGGACCTCAACACCGCCAGCGTGCCGCTGCTCACCCGCGTCTCGGGCCTGTCGGGCAGCGTGGCCAAGGCCGTGGTGCGCTGGCGCGAGGGCAACGGTGCTTTCCGCACCCGGCAAGATCTGCTCAAGGTCACCGGCCTGGGGGCCAAGACCTTTGAACAGTGCGCCGGCTTTTTGCGCATCCGCGGGGGTGACAACCCGCTGGACATGACCGGCGTGCACCCGGAAACCTACCCGGTGGTGGAACAGATCATCCAGACAACCGGCAAGCCGGTGGCTGAACTGATGGGCCGGGTCGACGTGCTCAAG
>DASUON010000186.1:0-2622 GCA_036276615.1 Burkholderiaceae bacterium | reverse complement strand
CTTTCAGCCGATTTCGCTGCGGTGCTCGACCACGGGGCGTCGTCGCGGAACTCACGCCGCTTTGCTGCGCAAAGCTCTGTTCAGACAACCGCGACGAAGTCAGAACTGGAAGTGCGCTGAAGCGCAGCCGCCCCGCGGTCTGTGCGCCTCGCCACCGGCGAAGTCGCCGCCCCCACACACGGCCCGGCCCCCGCCCATCGCAGGCCCTCAGCGCCCGTGTTCAGTGCGAGGGCGTGACCGGCTCCAACTGCCTGGCCTGCCACTGCCAGCCGGGTGACACGAACACCCCGGCGCCCAGGTGGTGCAGCGTGCGCAGCTCGGGCGGGATGTCGGCCACCGGCAGGTACTTGCCCTGGGCAAACACCCGGGTGTCGGCCCAGGCGCTTTCCACCTGGGCCAGGAACAGGTCGTGTGCCTGCTGCAATTCGGGCTGCGGCAGCAGCTTGCACACCAGCCAGCCCACGCAGCCTTGCAGCAGCGGCGGGCCGTCGGGCGTGGCCTGCCAGGTGGGCAGGTTGAGGGCGGTGAACTTGTCGGGCTGGGTGGCCGGGCCGCTGTCACGGGCGGAGACGCTGCCCACCGTCAGCGTGGCGTCGGCCAGGGCCACGGGCGGCAGGTTGAGCGCGAAGCGGCCCGAGGCTTCGACCAGCCCGCGGGTGAAGGTGCTTTTGTCGATGACCACGGCCACCTTGGGTGGGTCGAAATCCAGCGGCATGTTCCACGCGGCGGCCATCAGGTTGCGCTGGCCGTTGTGCGCGGCGCTCACCAGCACCGTGGGGCCGTGGTTGAGCAGGCGGTAGGCGTGGGGCAAGGCCACCGGGGCCACGGTGGAGGGGAGTGAACCGGCGGGCAGGGCGGTGCGGGAGGGGGGCATGGTCTGATCCGTGTCAACACTGGGTGGGAAGGGCAGGCGCAACATGGTCGCATGTCACGCCACATTCTGCTCATCGAAGGGCACCCTGACGCTGCCCGCCGTCACCTCAACCATGTGTTGGCCGACGCCTATTGCCAGGGCGCGGTGGAGGCGGGCCACAGCGTGCGCCGCCTGTGGGTGGCCGAGCTGGACTTTGCGCTGCTGCGCAGCCAGCGCGAATGGGAGTCCACCCCCGTGCCCCTGGGGCTGCGCCAGGCGCAGGCCGACATTGCTTGGGCGCAGCACCTGGTGCTGCTGTTTCCGTTGTGGCTGGGTGACATGCCCGCGCTGCTCAAGGGTTTTCTGGAGCAGGTGGCGCGGCCCGACTTTGCCTTCAAACCCGACCCGGCCCAGCCCGGCAACCCGTTTGCCGCCAAGGGCCTGAGCGGGCGCAGCGCCCGGGTGGTGGTGACCATGGGCATGCCCGCCGCCCTGTACCGCTGGTTCTACCGGGCGCACAGCGTCAAGTCGCTGGAGCGCAACATCCTGGGTTTTGTGGGCATTGCCCCGGTCAACTCCACCCTGGTGGGCCAGGTGGACAAGCTGGGCTCCGCCGGTGTGGCCCGCTGGGAGCGGCGCTTGCGCCAGCTGGGGCGGGATGCAGCCTGAGCGGGCTTGACGGGGCCGCGCGGCGGGTCCGCCCCTGCCCCCCGTTCATGCGGCGGGAGGGGATGCGGTCGGGTGCGCCTGGCCGTCGGTCGTGTCGGTGGTGTAGTGCGGCAGGGCGGTGCCGCAGTGGCGGCAGTAGTGGTCTTCCGGGGCCAGGCCTTCGGCCAAGCAGCCGGGACAGGTGCGGGTGGTCACCCGGGGCAGCTCGGGGGAGCGGTTGACGCCCACCATTTCGGCGGTGACGATGCCGGTGGGCACGGCCAGGATGCCCCAGCCCATCAGCATCATCACCGAGGCCAGGGCGCGGCCCAGGTCGGTCTTGGGGGTGATGTCGCCAAACCCCACGGTGGTGACGGTGGTGATGGCCCAGTACACCCCCACGGGGATGCTGGTGTAGCCGTGCTCCGGCCCCTCCACCACGTACATCAGCGTGCCCATGACCAGCACCACCATCAGCACCACGGTGATGAACACCAGGATCTTGCGGGCGCTGGCCCGCAATGCCCGGCCCAGGTGCGAGAACTCCACCAGGTAGTGCGTGAGTTTGAAGATCCGGAAGATGCGCAGCAGCCGCAGCACCCGCACGTCGATCAGCGCGTGCAGCTCGGGGAAGAACAACGCCAGGTAGGTGGGCAGCAGGGCCAGCACGTCCACCACCCCAAAGAAGCTGCGGGCATAGGCCCAGGGGTGTGGCGTGCTCCACAGGCGGGCCAGGTACTCGGCGGTGAACAACAGGGTGAAGGTCCACTCCAGCACCGTCAGCACCCCGTGGTGCCGCTGGGCCACGGGCTCCACGCTGTCCAGCACCACCACCACCAGCGACAGCAGGATGGCGGCAATCAGCAGCTCGTCAAACAGGCGGCCTGCGCGGGTGTCGGCCTCGAAGATGATGGTGTAGACCCGCCGCCGCCATGAGGTGACCGTGGTGGAGGAAAACATGGTTTGCTCTTATTTTAATAGCTGCTTGCGCTTTTATATAAAGCGATAGATGCCTATTTCTTCATCAATCCTTGGGCCAGTGCGCCCAGCGCAATGCCACCCAGTGCCCACAGCAGGTCCAGGTTGCTGGTGCCCAGCCCGGCGATGGCGGGGCCGGGGCA
>DASUON010000185.1:0-3597 GCA_036276615.1 Burkholderiaceae bacterium | reverse complement strand
CAGGCGGGCATCGACCTCGGTGGACACGCGCCCAGGAATGTGGGTGAGGATTTCACAACCAAACCGCACCAGCAGCCGGTCCATGACCTCGCCCAGATCGCGATCACCAAACCGCGCCAGGGTCTGCGCCAGCAACGGGGCGTACTCGGCCTTTTGCACGGCCTTGAGGATGAGCGACGGATTGGTGGTCGCATCCTGGGGCTTGTACTGGGCAATTTGCAGAAAGTCGCCGGTGTCCGCGACCACGGTGGTGTGGGCTTTGAGTGCGTCAAGCTGGTTCATGCAGGGTATTATTCCAGAGGTAATCTTGTTTCACCGATTTTCGTAACCACCCGTCATGTTGGAACGCATCAAAGCCTCCTTGTCCTCGTTGGCTCCCGCAGAACAACGCGTGGGCAAATTGGTGTTGCTGGACCCTCGCACCTTTGCCAGCCTGCCGGTCACCGAGCTGGCCGCACGGGCCCACGTCAGCAAACCCACGGTTGTCCGGTTCTGCCGCAGCATGGGCTATGACGGCCTGAGCGACTTCAAGCTGAAGCTGGCGGGCACGGTCAGCGAGGGCGTGCCCTTCATCCACCGCAGCGTGGATGTGGACGACAAGGTCGGCGACGTGATGGTCAAGCTCATCGACAACACGGTGGCCGCCTTCCTGAAATACCGCAACGACGCGTCCACCCACGCCATCGAAAAGGCGGTGGACGCCATCGTCAACGCCCACACCCACAACAAACGCATCGAATTCTTCGGGGCAGGCAACTCCGGCATCGTGGCGCAGGACGCGCAGCACAAGTTCTTTCGGCTGGGCCTGCACACCATTGCCTACAGCGACGGCCACATGCAGGTCATGAGCGCCAGCATGCTGCGCCCGGGCGACTGCCTGGTGGTCATCAGCAACTCGGGCCGCACCCGCGACCTGATGGATGCCACCGACATCGCCCGCAAACACGGAGCCACCACCATCGTCATCACCGCCAGTGGCTCCCCCCTGGCCGCCGCCGGACACATCCACCTGGCCGCAGACCACCCCGAGGGTTATGACCGCTACAGCCCCATGACCTCGCGGCTCATGCACCTGATGATCGTGGACGTGCTGGCCACCTGCGTGGCCTTGCGCATTGGCGGCAACAAGCTGCAGCCGCTGCTGAAGGAAATGAAGAACAACCTGCGCAGCAAGCGCTACGCCTGAGCCGCTGACGCGCTCAAAGGCATGCCCTGCTCCACCAGTCCGGCATGCAAGGCTGCCCCCAACGGCAACACCTCGTCGTTGAAGTCGTACCGGGCGTTGTGCAAAAAGCAACTGCCCACACCATTCTCCGCCCCCTGGCCCAGCCGCAGGTACGCCCCAGGCTTGGCTTGCAGCATGAACGAAAAGTCTTCGGCCCCCATGCTGGGCTCCATCTCCCGATCCACATGATCGGGCCCCACGATGGACTCGGCCACATCGGCAGCGAAGCTGGCGTCCTCAGGCGTGTTGAGCGTGGCCGGGTAGATGCGCTCGAACTGCACACTGGCGGTGGCCCCAAAGCCCAACGCCACCGCGGAACAGATCTCATGCAATCGCTGCTCCACCAGTACCTGCACCACCGGATTGAACGTGCGCACCGTGCCCACCAAGGTGGCTTCACCCGGCACCACACTGAACGCCCCCAGATCGCCTGCCTGCATGGCACACAGGCTGATGACCGCACTGTCCAGCGGGCGCACCGTGCGCGACACGATGCTTTGCACCGCCGTGATGATGTGGGCCGCCACCAGCACGGGGTCCACCGTCAGGTAGGCGTGCGCCCCATGACCGCCCTTGCCGGTGATGTGGATGGTCACCCGGTCGGCTGCGGCCATCATCGGCCCCGGATTGATGCCCACGGTGCCCGGCCGCATCTGCGGCCAGTTGTGCATGGCGTAGACCGACTGGACCGGGAAACGCTCAAACAACCCATCGTCGATCATGGCCTTGGCCCCGGCATGGCCTTCTTCCCCGGGCTGGAAGATCAGCACGGCAGAGCCATTGAACCGGCGTGTTTCCGCCAAATAACGGGCAGCACCGACCAGCATGGCCGTGTGGCCGTCGTGTCCGCAACCATGCATCACCCCGTGACGGGTGGATCGCCAGGGAAAATCGTTGTGCTCCGTCATGGGCAAGGCATCCATGTCGGCCCGCAGACCCAACATGCGCCCGCTGTCACGCCGGTGGCCATGGATGACCGCCACAATGCCCGTTTTGCCCACCTGGGTGTGGATTTCGTCCACACCACAGACTTTCAACGCCTCCACCACCCGCTTGCCGGTGTACAGCTCTTCGTAACCCAGCTCCGGGTGAGCGTGAAGATCGCGACGCAATGCCGTCAGTTCGGGCAAGAACTGGGCAATATGGGCAAAAGCTTGGCCTTGCGCTCGGTAGCGCACGGCAGACGGCGTGAGTTTGATTCGGGTCATGACAAAAAAGGCCCATCCGTGACAGCGTCATGAAACCCACCGGGCTCAAGCATGCCCCTCGGCAATCCGAAAAGCAAAGCATGGGTCAAAACACCGTTCAGCTGGAGCTGACAAAGTATGCATCAATGCCCTGTCTCTGGTGTGCCCACCCGAAATGCCCACCCGAGCCAGGGCCATGATCAGGGTTTCCCCCAAACCAAGCCACCCTGTCAGCGTGGTTAAGAGTTGTTGTTTTTAGCGCAAAGCCCACCCTCGTTTTTGGCCCAAAACCGAGACACCGGCCCGCCATTTCGTTACATTGACACCGTTGTTGCTGGTGTGGTCATACCCTGGCACACAGGGCAACTTCCAAGCACACAACCCCTTTTGTTCACTGTTCAAAGGATCCCCCATGAAAAAATCTCTCGTTGCACTGGCCGCCATGGCTTTTGCCGGCATTGCCGCTGCTCAGTCTTCCGTGACCCTGTACGGTGTTGCTGACATCTATGTTGGCGACAGCGACGCTCCCGGCTCCAAAGTGGCAGCCGGTTCCGGCGGCGTGGCTTCCAGCCGCTGGGGCATCAAAGGTTCTGAAGACCTGGGTGGCGGTCTGAAGGCCAACTTCCAATTCGAACAAAAGGTCAACCTGGGCGACGGTTCCACCTCCGCCGGCTTCACCCGCCAAGCCAACGTTGGCTTCAGCGGCGGTTTCGGTACCGTCAAGCTGGGCAAGAGCTGGAACGCCCTGGACGACGTGTTCGGCGCTGGCAACAGCGGTTTTGACTCCGCCCTGTCTGCCAACGCTGGCGGCGTGTGGCTGAATGGCTACGCTGGTGAAGCTGTTGCTCAGCTGTACTACGCAACCCCCAACTTCAACGGCTTCGCCGCTGCTGTCAGCACCCAGCTGAATGGCAACGCCACCGCCGGCAAGACCAGCGCCTTCAACGTGACCTACGCTCAAGGCCCCCTGGCCGTGGCTCTGGGCTACGAAGACAACAAGAACACCACCCTGGCTCCCGTCCAAAAGGGCACCATGCTGAACGGTTCCTATGACCTGGGTTCCGCCAAGCTGATGGCCAGCTACTACACCACCAAGCCTGCCGTGGGCGCTCGCACCAACTCTTACCAGTTGGGCGCTGACATCCCCGTCTCTGGTGCTCTGACCGCTTCCGTTGGCTTCGCCAG
>DASUON010000184.1:0-6308 GCA_036276615.1 Burkholderiaceae bacterium | reverse complement strand
GTGATGGCGGCCTCGATGTCCAGCCCGGCCTTCTGGCGCATGGTCTGGGCGGTGGCCTTCACGGCCTTCTGGTCGCGCGGGGTGAAGGCGCGCAGGGCATGCTGCACCCGGTTGCCCAGCTGGGCCAGCACGCTGTCGGGGATGTCCAGCGGGTTCTGGGTGACAAAGTACACGCCCACGCCCTTGGAGCGCACCAGCCGCACCACCAGCTCGATGCGCTCGACCAGCGCCTTGGGGGCGTCGGCAAACAACAGGTGGGCCTCGTCGAAGAAGAACACCAGCTTGGGTTTGTCCAGGTCACCCACCTCGGGCAGGGTTTCGAACAGCTCGCTCAGCATCCACAGCAAAAAAGTGGCGTAGAGCTTGGGTGCGTTCATCAGCTTGTCGGCGGCCAGGATGTTGACCACACCCTTGCCATCCACCGTCTGCATGAAGTCGGCGATGTTGAGCATGGGCTCGCCAAAGAAGGTGTCGCCCCCCTGTTCCTCCACCTGCAGCAGGCTGCGCTGGATGGCCCCGATGCTGGCCGCGCTGATGTTGCCGTACTCGGTGGTGAAGTCCTTGGCGTTTTCGCCCACGTGCTGGCACATGGCCCGCAGGTCTTTCATGTCGAGCAGCAGCAGGCCGTTGTCGTCGGCCACCTTGAACACCAGTTGCAGCACCCCGGCCTGGGTCTCGTTCAGGTTGAGCATGCGGGCCAGCAGCAGCGGGCCCAGGTCGCTCACGGTGGCACGCACCGGGTGGCCCTGCTGGCCGAACACGTCCCACAGCGTGGTGGGGAAGGCGGCGGGTTGGGGCAGGTCAATGCCTCGGCTTTTGAGCACCTGGGCCATTTTGACGCCCACGTGGCCGGGTTGCGAGAGCCCGGTCAGGTCGCCCTTGATGTCGGCCATGAACACCGGCACGCCAATGCGCGAGAACTGCTCAGCCAGGGCCTGCAGGGTCACGGTCTTGCCGGTGCCGGTGGCCCCGGTGATGAGGCCGTGGCGGTTGGCCTTGTCGGCGTGGATCACGCACTCGGCGTGGGCGTTGCGGGCGATGAGCAGGGGGGTGGACATGGAGACCTCGGCAGGGAACAACGGCTTGTCAGGCGCGAAAAGTAGAATTGAGGGCTTTTTTATCGGCGCAGGTCACCCCCGTGGGGGATGGAACTCGCCAGCGTAGCTCAAAATTCAAGAGGGTTTTCATGGCAGGTCATTCCAAATGGGCCAACATCCAGCACCGCAAGGGCCGTCAGGACGAGAAGCGGGGCAAGTTGTGGACGCGCGTGATCCGCGAAATCACCGTGGCCGCCCGTTCCGGCGGCGGTGACCCGTCGGCCAACCCCCGTCTGCGCATGGCCATCGACAAGGCCAAGGCCGTCAACCTCCCGGCCGACCGCATCAAATACAACATTGACAAGGCCACCGGCAACCAGGAAGGCGTCAACTACGAGGAAATCCGCTACGAGGGCTACGGCATCGGCGGCGCGGCCATCATCGTGGACACCATGACCGACAACCGCGTGCGCACCGTGGCCGAAGTGCGCCACATCTTCAGCAAGTACGGCGGCAACCTGGGCACCGAAGGCAGCGTGGCCTTCCAGTTCAAGCACTGCGGGCAGCTGGTCTACGCGCCCGGCACCAGCGAAGACAAGGTGATGGAAGTGGCCCTGGAGGCTGGTGCCGAAGACGTCATCACCGACGACGACGGCGCCATCGAGGTGCTGACCGCGCCCGCTGATTTCGAAGCCGTCAAGAACGCCCTGGAGGCCGCCGGCCTCACCGCCGACATGGCCGAAGTCACCATGCGCGCCGACGTGTCCATCGACCTGGCCGGTGAAGACGGTGCCCGCATGCAAAAACTGCTGGACATGCTGGAAGACCTGGACGACGTGCAAAACGTCTTCCACAACGCGGCCATTGCCGAATGAGCGGAGCAAGCCCGAGCATGAGCAAACAACTCAACGTGTTGGTGGTGGGCAGCGGTGGGCGTGAACACGCCCTGGCCTGGCGCATGACCCGCAGCCCCTCGGTGGCCCGCGTGTTCGTGGCCCCGGGCAATGGCGGCACCGCCGCCGAAGCCGAGCTGACCAGCGTGCCCCTGACCGACGTGGTGGCCCTGCGCGAATGGGCGCAGGCCAACGCCATCCACCTCACCGTGGTGGGCCCCGAGGCCCCGCTGGCCGCCGGTCTGGTGGACGAATTCCGCGCCCACGGCCTGCCGGTGTTCGGCCCCACCAAAGCCGCGGCGCAACTGGAAAGCTCCAAAGCCTTCTCCAAGGCCTTCATGGCCCGCCATGGCATCCCCACGGCGGCCTACGACACCTTCACCGACCCGGTGGCCGCGCACGCCTACATCGACAAAATGGGCGCGCCCATCGTCGTCAAGGCCGATGGCCTGGCCGCGGGCAAGGGTGTGGTCGTGGCCATGACGCTGGACGAGGCCCACGAGGCCGTGCGCTTCATGCTGGAAGACAACAAGTTCGGCGTGCAGCACAACGAGGGTGGTGCCCGCGTCGTCATCGAAGAATTCCTGCAGGGCGAAGAAGCCAGCTTCATCGTCATCTGCGACGGCCACACCGTGGTGCCCCTGGCCACCTCGCAAGACCACAAGCGCCTGCTCGACGCCGACCAAGGCCCCAACACCGGCGGCATGGGCGCGTATTCGCCCGCGCCCGTGGTCACGCCCGAGGTGCACCGCAAGGCCATGGAACAGGTCATCCTGCCCACCATCGCGGGCATGGCGGCCGACGGCATCCCCTACACCGGCTTCTTGTACGCCGGGCTGATGATCACCCCGCAGGGCGAGGTGAAGACGCTGGAGTTCAACTGCCGCATGGGCGACCCCGAAACCCAGCCCATCATGATGCGTTTGCAGTCCGACCTGGCCGATGTGCTGCTGGCCGCCGCCAAGGGCCAGCTGGCGGGCACCGCCCACGCCAACGGCCTGCAATGGGACGAGCGTGTGGCCCTGGGTGTGGTGCTGGCCGCCGCCGGTTACCCGCTGGAGCCGCGCAAGGGCGACGCCATCACCGCGCTGCCCGCCGCCACCGACACGGCCAAGGTGTTCCACGCCGGCACGGCGCTGAAGGATGGACAGCTGGTCACCTCCGGCGGGCGCGTGTTGTGCGCCACCGCCCTGGGGACCGATGTGCGCGAAGCCCAGCGCAACGCCTACGCGCTGGTGGACGGCGTGGCCTTTGACGGCATGCAGTGCCGCCGCGACATCGGTTACCGCGCCATCCGTTGAACCTGCTGCCCGCTTGCCCACCTGCCTGCCCATGACTGCACCGCTTCGCCATCCCGCCCAGGTGACCCACCCGCACGCCTCCACGGTGCGGGCCTACCTGATGGACCTGCAAACCCGCATCACCCAGGCCATTTCGGCGCTGGACGGTCAGGCCTTTCTGGAAGACGCCTGGAGCAAACCCGCGGGTGAAACCCTGCAGGGCAACGGCATCACCCGCATCCTGGAAGGCGGCGCGGTGTTCGAGCGGGCGGGCTGCGGGTTTTCGCACGTCAGCGGCCCGCGACTGCCGCCTTCGGCCACGCAACACCGCCCCGAGCTGTCGGGCGCGCCGTTCGAGGCCATGGGCGTGAGCCTGGTCTTTCACCCCCGCAACCCCTACGTGCCCACCGTGCACATGAACGTGCGCATGATCTCCGCCACCCCGGTGGATGGCGGCGAGCCGGTGTGCTGGTTTGGTGGCGGCATGGACCTCACGCCGTACTACGGCTTCGAGGAAGACGCGGTGCATTTCCACACCGTCTGCCGCGACGCGCTGCGTCCGTTTGGCGAGGGCCTGTACCCCCGCTTCAAGACCTGGTGCGACGAGTATTTCTTTCTCAAGCACCGCAACGAGCAGCGCGGCGTGGGCGGCATCTTTTTCGACGACTTTTCCGAGCTGGGCTTTGACGACAGCTTTGCCCTGCTGAAGTCGGTGGGCGACGCCTTCCTGACTGCCTACCTGCCCATCGTCGAGCGTCGCCAGGGCATGGCCCACGGCGAGCGCGAACGCGCGTTCCAGCTCTACCGCCGGGGCCGCTACGTGGAGTTCAACCTGGTGTTCGACCGGGGCACCCACTTTGGCCTGCAATCGGGCGGGCGCAGCGAGTCCATCCTGCTGTCCATGCCCCCGCTGGTGAGCTGGTCGTATGCCCAAAAGCCCGAGCCCGGCACGCCCGAGCACCGGCTGTACACCGACTTCATCGTCCGAAAGGACTGGGTCTGAGTGCCCAGGGCCTGCCCCGGTTGGCGCTGTACGGCGGGGCGTTTGACCCGCCGCACCGCGCCCATGTGGCCATGGCACAGGCGCTGGTGCGCCAGTTCGGCGTGCAGCGGCTGTGGGTGGTGCCCACCGGCAATGCCTGGCACAAGGCCACCCACCTCAGCCCGGCAGAGCACCGCCTGGCCATGGCCCGGCTGGCCTTTGCCGACGTGCCCGAGGCCGTGGTGGACGAGCGCGAACTGCACCGCGAAGGCCCCAGCTACACCATCGACACCCTCACCGAGTTGCAGGCCGAGCAGCCCCCCGCCCACTGGCTGGTGCTGATGGGCCAAGACCAGTGGGACCGCTTCACCACCTGGCACCGTTGGCAGGATGTGGCCCGAAATGCTACTGTTGTGGTAGCTGCTCGCGCTTATTCTGAAAGCGCTGGAGCACAATCTGACTTTAAACATGTGGGCGCGGACTGCCGCGCCCTGGACTGGCAGACCATGGATTTGAGTTCCACCACCGTCCGTCAGTCGGTCCAAGGGGCGGCCACCATGGTGCCGCCTGCCGTCGCACGCTATATTTCTCAACACCACCTCTACCCGAACCACTCATGACCAGCGAAACCAAGCCCCGCAAAGCCGACGTCCAGAAACTCCAACGCGCCATCGTCGATGGCCTGGAGGACGTGAAGGGGCAGGACATCGTGGTGTTCAACACCGAACACCTGTCCCCGCTGTTCGAGCGGGTCATCATCGCCAGCGGCACCTCCAACCGCCAGACCAAGGCGCTGGCTTCCAGCATCAGCGACGCGGTGAAGGAAGCGGGTTTTCCCAAGCCCCGCATCGAAGGTGAGGAAAACGGCGAATGGATCATCGTGGACTGCGGCCAGGCCGTCGCCCATGTGATGCAACCCACCATCCGCGCCTACTACCACCTGGAAGAAATCTGGGGTGGCAAGGCCGTGAAGCTCAAGTCCGCCGTCCCGGCCAAAAAGGCTGCTGCCGCCGCGGAACCGGCCAAGGCTGCCAAACCTGCGGCCAAGAAAGCCGCTCCCGCCAAGGCAGCCAAGGGTGCAGAAGCCCCGGCCGCGCCCGCCAAGGCCACTAAGACGGCCACAAAGGCCAGCGCGAAGACTGCAGCCAAACCAGCGGTGAAACCAGCTGCCAAAACGGCTGCAAAGACGGCTGCTGTCAAGACCACCGCCAAGACCGTGGCCGCCAAGGCACCGGCCAAGAAGGCTGCGGCCCAGCCTGCCGTCAAGCTCAAGACCGTGGTGGTGGGGGCGCCTGCCAAGAAGGCCGCGGCCAAACCCGCTGCCAAGTCGGCAGCCAAGCCCGCCGCAAAACCTGCCGCCAAGTCGGCCCCCCGCCGCAAGCCCGCGGCCTGAGGTCGGGCGGGGCCATGGGCTGTGTGGCCTGGGGTCCTGCGGCCTGTTCCGAGGCGGCAGGGCTTGCCCTGTCCGCACCGCTTCTTGTCTCCTGACCTTTTGTTTGCCCGCCGATGAAACTCTCCATCGTCGCGGTTGGCCAGCGCATGCCCGACTGGGCCCAGACCGCCTATGACGACTACGCCAAGCGTTTCCCGCCCGATGCCCGGGTGGAGCTGAAAACCGTCAAGACTGAACCCCGGGGCTCCAAGACCGTGGCCACCCTGATGGCCGCCGAGCGCGCCCGCATCGAGGCCGTGCTGCCCCGCGGCACCCGCGTGGTGGTGCTGGACGAGCGCGGCACCACGCTCACCACGGTGGCGCTGGCCCAGCAGCTCAAGGCCTGGCAGCACCAGGGGGAGGATGTGGCCTTCATCATCGGCGGCCCCGACGGGTTGGACCCCGAGTTCAAGGCCCAGGCCCAGCACCGCATCCGCCTGTCCGACATGACCTTGCCCCACGCCATGGCGCGGGTGCTGCTGATCGAGCAGCTCTACCGCGCCTGGTCGGTCAACCACAACCACCCCTACCACCGCGAGTGAGGTCGAGCATGGCCGTTGCAACCCCGTTCATCTACCTGGCCTCGCAAAGCCCCCGTCGCCTGGAGCTGTTGGCCCAGTGGGGCGTGCGCTGCCAGACCCTGCTGCCCAACACCGACGGCGACCTGGGCGAAGACGCCGAGGC
>DASUON010000183.1:0-4378 GCA_036276615.1 Burkholderiaceae bacterium | reverse complement strand
CGGGTGTGCACACGCACCGCCTGCAGGCGCAGGCGGGTCATGGCGATGTAGGCAAAGGGCCAGTACAGCCCCAGCGTCAGGCCCAGCAGCAGGGTGTTCTTGAGGGTGAGCTTCATCACATCGGCCACCCGCAGGCGGCTTTTGAAACGCAGCAGCTGGTTGCCGGTGTGCGACCACACCAGGTTCTGCATGGCCGCCCGGTAGAACGCCAGGGACCACAGGTAACACCCGCCCGTGATCACCATCACCTCCAGCATCAGGCGCAACACCAGCCCCACCGCCGGGCCTTCTTTGGAGAAGAGTTTTTCCGTGGTGGTCTGCCCCGTGGACAGGCGCAGCTCCAGCCAGAACACCAGCGCGGCCAGCAGCAGCCCGGCCAAGGCGATGCCCGCGGCTTTCAGCGCCACGCCGTAAAACGCCCCCACCGTTCCTTTGAAGCGCAGCTTCAGCGTGCCGTAGGCGCAATGGCCTTGCTGGTAGGTCTTGATGCGGTGCCACAGCCAGGGGAACAGCAGTGCCCCCACACCCAGAACGCACAGGCTGACACGGGGAGCCCACCCCGCCATCTCCCGGTCTGCTTCCACATAGACAACAATGCCCAGAGACAACACCCCCCACACCGTCAACGACCCAAAGGCCGCATAGGCATCGGCTGTGCGACCCGTGAACGCAAAACGCAGCCCCCGCCAGCTGGTGTGGTGCAGGCGAAACCGCATGGACAGGTTGACCAACCATGGCCACAGCCCCCCCAGCAGCAAGGCCGCCACCATCTCCGCCAGTGGCGATGCGTTGCCCGCCATCAGGTAAGCCAGGAACAAGCCGGAGACGAGGACATGCCCCCGAAACATCTTGCGCGGGTCGCCATGAAAGTCGAGCGGTTCGCCATCGACCAGGGTGTTGCCGTACACATACCGCAGCTTGCGCACCCGCGCCCAGGGCAGGTACAGCCCCAGCGTCAGCGCCGCCAGCAGGGTGTTGACGATCCAGATGCGGAAATACTCGCTGCCGCTGCCGGTGAATTCCAAGGGAATGATTTGGGCTGCCTTGATGTCCGCAGACTCGGGTGGCAAGGTCGCCAGGTTGGTGATGGTCATGTGCTTTTCCTCCTGGGGTGGATTTTAGGAAGCCCGCCACCGCCCCCGGCGCACAGCGATACCATGCCAGCCATGAACGCCCCAGCCCTCCACCCAGCCGACACCCCCCAAGCCCTGTACGCCGAACGCCGCGCCCGGCTGGCCGCGCAGCTGGGCGAGGGCGGCGTGGCCCTCATCCCCACCGCGCCCGAGCGCAACCGCAACCGCGACAACGACCACCTGTACCGCCACGACAGCTACTTTTTCTACCTGTGTGGCTTTGCCGAACCCAACGCCTGGCTGGTCATCACCAACACCGGGCACACCACCCTGTTCTGCCAGCCCAAGGACCTGGAACGCGAAATCTGGGACGGCCTGCGCCTGGGGCCCGATGCCGCCCCCGCCGCCCTGGGCGTGGACGCCGCACTGCCCGTGACCGAGCTGGACACCCAACTGCCCAAGCAGCTGGAAAACCGCCGCACCGTCTGGTACCCGTTTGCCACCCACCCGGGGCTGGAAGGCCGGGTGGACGGCTGGCTGCACAAGGTGCGCGCCCGGGTGCGCTACGGCGCCCTGTGCCCCGACACCCAGCGCGACCTGTGCGGACCGCTGGACGACATGCGCCTGCTGAAAGACGCCCACGAACAGGACACCATGCGCCGCGCCGCCACCATCAGCGCCGGTGCCCATGTGCGCGCCATGCAAACCTGTGCCCGCATGGTGCGGGCCGGGCAGGACGTGCGTGAATACCACCTGGACGCCGAACTGCTGCATGAATTCCGCCGCCACGGCAGCCAGCACACCGCCTACGGCAGCATCGTGGCCGCCGGGGCCAACGCCTGCATCCTGCACTACCGGGCCGACGCCGCACCCATCCGCCCTGGCGAGCTGGTGCTGATCGACGCCGGGTGCGAGCTGGACGGCTACGCCAGCGACATCACCCGCACCTTCCCGGCCAATGGGCGCTTCACCGGCCCGCAGCGCGACCTGTACCAACTGGTGCTGGCCAGCCAGCACGCCGCGGTGGCCGCCACCCGCGCCGGGGCCCGCTTCAACGACCCGCACGACGCCACCGTGAAGGTGCTGGCCCAGGGCCTGCTGGACCTGGGGCTGCTGAACCGCGATCAGGTGGGCTCGGTGGACGACGTCATCGCCAACCGCAACTACTTCCAGTTCTACATGCACCGTACCGGCCACTGGCTGGGCATGGACGTGCACGACTGCGGGAGTTATGTGGAGCCCACCGAGGTGGGCCACACCAGCACCCGCACCGACCCGCTGAGCGGCGAAACCATCGTCAACCGGCCCAGCCGCATCCTGCACCCCGGCATGGTGCTGACCATCGAGCCCGGGCTGTACGTGCGCCCCGCCAACGGCGTGCCCGAAGCCTTCTGGAACACCGGCATCCGCATCGAGGACGACGCCATCGTCACCCCCGACGGCTGCGAACTCATCACCCGCGGCGTGCCCGTGGAGGTGGACGAGATTGAGGCGTTGATGCAAGCACAGTGAGCACCCGCGCACCGGGTCTGGACTTTCTGCATCGCTTCTGCATTTGAAAAGCCTCGATGTCTTACTTTCTCGGCATGGCCCTTGCCTTTGTCGTGTCTGTGGCTGCAGCGGTCATCGGTTTCGACAAAGACCGCGCCTTTTATCCCACGGTGCTGATCGTCATCGCGTCGTACTACGTTCTGTTTGCCGCAATGGGGGCCACCAGTACGGCATTGCTCTCCGAAGTGCCCGCGGCGGTGCTCTTCATGGGGCTCGCCGTTTTCGGCTTCAAACGCAACCCTTGGCTGCTGGTGCTGGGGCTCGCCGCCCATGGCGTTTTCGACAGGGTGCATCCGGCACTGGTCACCAACCCCGGGGTGCCCGTTTGGTGGCCAGACTTCTGCCTTGCCTACGACCTGACCGCAGCCGCCTACCTCGCATGCCGTTTGCGTTCAACCCGCCGCGCAGGTGTGGCGTCACTCGGTCGCGGTCAATGAGGCCGCTCGACCTTGCGCCGCTGCAACGGCATACACCCCAACGTTGACACCCGCCCGTCACCATGCCCCAGTTCGCCGCCAACCTCAGCCTGCTGTACACCGAACTGCCGTTCCTGGACCGCTTTGCCGCCGCTGCGGCCGATGGGTTCCGGGCCGTGGAGTACCTGTTTCCCTACGAGCACCCGCCCGAGGCCATTGCCGCCCGGCTCCAGGCCCATGGCTTGACCCAGGCGCTGTTCAACCTGCCGCCGGGCGATTGGGCGGCGGGCGAGCGGGGCATGGCCTGCCACCCCGGGCGCGAGGCCGAATTTGCCGCCAGCGTGCAAACCGCCTTGCGGTACGCCCTGGCCACCGGCTGCCAGCGGCTGCACGCCATGGCCGGGCTGGCCCCGGCGGGGGTGGACGCCGACACCCGCCAGCGCACCTACGTGGCCAACCTGAAGGCCGCCGCCCGCGTGTTGGCACCGCACGGCATCACGCTGCTGATCGAGCCCATCAACACCCGCGACATGCCAGGCTACCTCCTGAACCTGCAGCAGCAGGCCCATGACACGGTGGCCACCGTGGGCGAGCCCAATGTGCGGGTGCAGATGGACTTCTACCACTGCCAGATCATGGAAGGGGACCTGACCCGGCGGCTGGAACAGCACCTGCCCGGGGTGGGCCACATCCAGATCGCCAGCGTGCCCGACCGCCACGAGCCCGACGCGGGCGAGGTGGCCTACGCCCACCTGTTCGCCCGCCTGGACGCGCTGGGCTACAGGGGTTTTGTGGGCTGCGAATACCGCCCGCGAGCGTCGGGCCCCGGGGGCACCTCGGCGGGGCTGGGCTGGTTTGCGCCGTGGCGGGCCAGCCAGCGGTCTGCCGACCAGCGCCCCGGCCCGTAAACCGCCAGCCCGGCCAGCAGCGAGCCCCAGAACAGGTGCAGCTGGAAGGCCGCCTCGGGCATGTCGGGCAGGCTGAGCACGGCCATCACGTTCACCACCGACAGGCCCAAGGCCGCCACCCGTCCGCCCAGGCCCAGCACCAGCAGCACGGGCAACACCAGTTCACCCGCCGTGCCCAGCACCGCCGCCACCGGCGGGGGCAGCAGGGGCACCTGGTACTCGTAGGCAAACAGCTCCAGCGTGCTGGACCAGTCGCGCAGCTTGGTCAGCCCCGACAGCCAGAACACCTGGGCCACAAACAGGCGTGCGGCCAGCGCGGCCAGGGGCTGAAGCTGGTCCAGCCCCCAGGCCAGTCGGCCGTAGACGTTGGCCACGCGCCGCGCAGCGCCTGCCCAAGGGCGGGGCGGCATGGCCGTGGTGGTGGTGGTGG
>DASUON010000182.1:0-3037 GCA_036276615.1 Burkholderiaceae bacterium | reverse complement strand
CACCCCACAGCCCACCCGCCCCACCCCGCCGCGAGGACTCACCCCAACACCACCCGCGTGTCGAACTTGGCCCGCTTCACGCTGAAAAACGCCTTCACATTGCGCACATTGGCGTCGGTGTTGAACAGCCGCTGCGCCAGCGCGTGGTAGCCCGGCATGTCGGCCACGGCCAGCACCAGCACAAAGTCGGGCCCAGGGCTCACGCGGTAACACTGCTGCACCGCGTCGTCGGCCACGGCGCGGGCTTCAAAGGCGTCCAGCGCGGCGGCGTCCTGCCGGTCCAGCGACACCTCGGCCAGCGCCGTCAGGCCATGGCCCCGCAAGGCCCCCAGGCGGTCGGCATTCAGCACCGCCACCTGCCGCTCGATCAACCCGGCCTCGTGCAAGCGCCGCACCCGGCGCAGCGCAGTGGGGGGCGACACCTGCACCGCCGCGGCCAAGTCCTGGTTGCTCAGGGTGGCGTTGGTTTGCAGCTGCGACAGCAGGGCCAGGTCGATGGCATCCAATGGAAATTCATTCATGTGAAAGTGACTTTGTTTTTCTATAAATTTCATCATGCCATGATTGTGAAATTTTCAGAAAAAACAAAACCATGAAACAAAATCCATGAATTGTGGTGCTCGCCTAACATGCCAACCCTGTAGCGGCCCAAGGACGGTCGTTGTTCGACCCGGTTGTGGCCGTGTGCCGATGGGTTCATCCGTTTTCAGGAGGTGTGGGTATGTGTGGCATCGTGGGCGCTGTGTCGCGCCGCAACATGGTTCCGGTTCTGGTTCAGGGCTTGCAGCGCCTGGAGTACCGTGGGTACGACTCCTGCGGCCTGGCCATTCACCAGGGCGGGCAGGGCGGTTTGATGCGTGCCCGCAGCACCGCCCGGGTGGCGGAGTTGCTGGCGCAGGTGCAGGCCGAGGCCATCGCCAGCGGCACGGGCATTGCCCACACCCGCTGGGCCACGCACGGGGCCCCGGCGGTGCACAACGCCCACCCGCATTTCAGCCTGGGCGCACGGCCTGGGGCCGAGGGCGCTGAAGCCCCCGCCCGGGTGGCGCTGGTGCACAACGGCATCATCGAAAACCACGAGGAACTGCGCGCCGAGCTGCAAGCCAAGGGTTACGTGTTTGCCAGCCAGACCGACACCGAGGTCATTGCCCACCTGGTGGATGCCCTGTACGACGGCGACCTGTTCGCCGCCGTGCTGGCCGCCACCCAGCGCCTGCACGGGGCCTATGCCATTGCGGTGCTGCACAAGGACGAGCCGCACCGCGTGGTGGCCGCACGCTCGGGGTCACCTCTCATCGTGGGCGTGGGGCAGGGCGAAGGTGAACATGCGGGCGAGCATTTCCTGGCCAGCGACGCCATGGCCCTGGCGGGGGTGACCGACCAGATCATCTACCTGGAAGAGGGCGACCTGGCCGACCTGCAACTGGGCAAGCTGTGGATCACCGACGCCAGCGGTCGCCCGGTGCAGCGCCCCGTGCGCACCGTGCACGCCCACAGCGGCGCGGCGGAGCTGGGTCCTTACCGCCACTACATGCAAAAGGAAATCTTCGAGCAGCCCCGCGCCGTGGCCGACACGCTGGAAGGCGTGGAAGGCATCACGCCCGAGCTGTTCGAGGCCGTCAACCTGCCCCCGCCGGGGCAGGGCGCCCACGCCACCTTCCAGGCGGTGGACAGTGTGCTCATCCTGGCTTGTGGCACCAGCTACTACAGCGGCTGCGTGGCCAAGTACTGGCTGGAAGATCTGGCGGGCCTGCCCTGCCAGGTGGAGGTGGCCAGCGAGTACCGCTACCGCACCAGCGTGCCCAACCCGCGCCAGCTGGTGGTGGTCATCAGCCAAAGCGGCGAGACCGCCGACACCCTGGCCGCACTGCGCCACGCGCAAGCCCAAGGCCACACCCACACGCTCACCATCTGCAACGTGTCCACCAGCGCCATGGTGCGCGAGTGCAAGCTGGCCTACATCACCCGCGCCGGGGTGGAAATTGGCGTGGCCAGCACCAAGGCCTTCACCACCCAGCTGGCCGGGCTGTTCCTGCTGACGCTGGCGCTGGCCCAGGCCAAGGGCCGCCTCAGCCCGGAGCAGGAGGCGCAGCACCTCAAAGCCATGCGGCACATGCCCGTGGCCTTGCAGGCGGTGCTGGCGCTGGAGCCGCAAATCATGGGCTGGGCCGAGCAGTTCGTGGCCAAGGAAAACGCCCTGTTCCTGGGCCGGGGCATGCATTACCCCATTGCGCTGGAGGGGGCGCTGAAGCTCAAGGAAATCAGCTACATCCATGCCGAGGCCTACCCCGCGGGCGAGCTGAAACACGGCCCGCTGGCGCTGGTCACCAGCGCCATGCCGGTGGTGACGGTGGCCCCCAACGATGCGCTGCTGGAAAAGCTGAAAAGCAACCTGCAAGAGGTGCGCGCGCGCGGCGGCGTGTTGTACGTGCTGGCCGATGCCGACACCCGCATCGACAGCGGCGAGGGCCTGCACGTCATCCGCATGCCCGAGCACTATGGGCACCTGAGCCCCATCCTGCACGTGGTGCCGCTGCAATTGCTGGCCTACCACACCGCCTGTGCGCGGGGCACCGACGTGGACAAACCCCGCAATCTGGCCAAGAGCGTCACGGTGGAGTGAGGGAGGCAGGGGTTCGCGTGGTGCAACCCCGCTTCGTGAACCTCGGTGTGCAGGGGGTGGGCGTGTCCCATGCTGGCGCAAAGAGGAACACGAATGCCCGCGCTGATGCCCTGCACCCCACCCGCAGCGCCGCCCGATGGCGGCGTTGACGCCACAACCACGGCATCACGGGGCCGAAAGACCGACGATCACGCACACCCGTCGTTGCCTGCGTCGCAGGCGTCAGAGCGTTTGCCGCCCCTGAAACGTTCGCCTGGGCACCGACCCGGGGCGGTGGCGCCCCGCCAGCCGCTGAACACACTGTCGTTGTCCCGCAAAACTGCGGGTGCACCTGCCGCGGGGGTGCCGCACCCGGACGCGGCGCAGCACGCGGACACCCCTGAATCGCCGCAGACGCAGTCGCATGCCTTGTCT
>DASUON010000181.1:0-6846 GCA_036276615.1 Burkholderiaceae bacterium | reverse complement strand
AGGAACACAAAACCCAGCGCCACGTTGACCAGCGGCAGGATGAAGTAGCCCAGGCTGGCGTCCAGCACATGGTCATGGTTGACCGCCCAGATGTACAGCAGCCAGTTGCCCGCCAGCAGCGTGGCCGAGGCGGCAAAGATGCCCAGCACCCGGGGCTGGCGTTTGAGCTCGACCAGCCAGCTCCAGCGCCGCAACACCGTCAACACCAGCAGCACAAAGGCCAGGGACCACACCATGCGGTGCAGCACCACCTCGGTGGAGGCCACGTGGTGCAGTTTCTTGAAGAACAGCGGGAACAAGCCCCACATGGCGTACGCCAGGGCACCATAGACCAGACCGATTTGCATGCCGTGCTTTCAGGGCCGCAAGCCCCAGAAGAAAAAGCGACCCGAAGGTCGCTTGGATTTTTAAGAAATTTTAACCCCTTCCGCTTTCAGGCAAAGGGATGTTTGCTATTGAATCAGGAGTTCTTGAGCTTGAAGGTGCGTACCAGCTGTTCCAGGTGCGCGGCCTGATCCTGCAACGACTGAGCCGCCGCGGCCGCCTGTTCCACCAGCGCTGCGTTTTGCTGGGTGGCGGCGTTCATGTCGCCAATGGCGCTGTTGACGCGTGCAATGCCATCGGTCTGTTCGGCCGCGGAGGTGGCGATTTCCCCCACGATGGACGACACGTTGCGGATGCTGTCCACCACATCGGTCATGGTGGCACCGGCTTGGTGAACCAGCTTGCTGCCGTCACCGATCTTGCCGACCGAGTCGTCGATCAGCGCCTTGATCTCCTGGGCGGCGGCAGCCGAGCGCTGGGCCAGGCTGCGCACCTCGCTGGCCACCACGGCAAAGCCGCGGCCCTGTTCACCGGCCCGGGCCGCTTCGACGGCGGCGTTCAGCGCCAGGATGTTGGTCTGGAACGCGATGCCGTCGATCACGCCAATGATGTCGCCGATGCGCTGCGAGGAGGTGTTGATGGCATCCATGGTGGACACCACCTGCTTGACCACCTGACCGGCTTGCACGGCCACGTCGGAGGCGGACACCGCCAGCTCGCTGGCGTGGCGGGCGTTGTCGGCACTTTGGTTGACACCGTCGGTCAACTCCTGCATGGAGGCGGTGGTGCGCTCCAGGCTGGACGCCTGCTGCTCGGTGCGGTTGGACAGGTCGCTGTTGCCATTGGCAATGTCGGCCGAGGCGCTGTAGATGGTGTCGGTGCCCGTTCGCACCTGCCCCACGGTGCGCGCCAGGCTGTCGCGCATGTTCAGCAAGGCCTGCTGCAGTTCGCCGATTTCGTTGCGCGAGGTCACGGCGATGGTGCCGGTGAGGTCCCCCTCGGCAATGTCCTGTGCGGTTTTCACGCCTTCCGACAACGGACGGGTGACCACGCGGGTGATGAAGGGGTAGATCAGGCCCAACACCGGAATGGCCGTGATGAACGCCACCAGGATGGACTTCCAACGCTGCTCGGCCAGTTCGGCGTTCACCTTGTTGAGTGACACCTTCATGCTCACCACCCCCAGCACACTGTTTTCGGGGACTTGGTGGCAGGTCAGGCAATTTTTGCCCAGGTAATTGTTGGAGGCCAGCGCCGGGCGAACCACCCGCAGGTATTCGCCCTTGTCGTCCTTGTCCACGTAGAACACCTCTTTGCCGGTGTTCAACACCTGTTGTTCATGGGTGTCGGCTTGGTGGGCGTCCTGGGTGGTGCCGGGGCCGAAGGCCTGGATCACGGCCGGACCGCGCAGCACCTGCACGTCGCGGATGGTGTTGAGCTGCTTCATCTGGTCGAGGAACACATGCCGCTCGGACACGGTGCCTGTGACCATCATGCCGGTCAGGCCCGCCATGGTGGCGTCGTGCATGCTGAGGGAATAGTCCTTGGCCTGTTCGATGGCGGCCTGGCGACCGACATAACCTTGCCAGATGATGACGCCCGTCCAGACGACCACCAACGCAATGGCGATGGTGGTCAGGAATTGCATCCAGATTTTGATATTGGAACTGCTGCGCATGAATGCGTTCTCGTGGCTGATGTGCGTGATGGTGGGGTGAACCCCTCCCAATTGTCTCCCTGGCGTCATTATTGGCGGAAGGTGGGGACAACCCACCCCAATTCCATGGACAGTGTGGTGAATTGGCTTCGGTTCACACGCAGTTGTTGCGGTGGATCAAGCCCATGGGTTAAGGGGTTCGCATAATGCCCTCCCTGGGCTTGGGGGCTTTGGCTGGATGTGTCCTGCCGTTGGGTCTTCTCGCCGTACTACATGGGCACCACCGTTTCCTCTCACCTGTGTGATCCGTGCGCGAGTCCCTCCCGCTCGCCATGGCGCTGGGTGGTGGGCGGGCTGGCCTTGTTGTTGTTGGCGGCATTCGGTTTTCGGAATGTGGTTCACGACTGGGAATTGTTGTACCCCGTGGGCGCAGCGTCTCCCGCACGTTCGGTGAATGAACTCGCGGGCCAAGCGGCACCGTCGGTGCTGCCCCTGCCGGTTCAAGCACCTGCCTGGGGTCCCAAGGAAGAGCTGGGACGCCGACTGTTCCACGAACCTCGCCTGTCGGCTGACAGTTCCCTGTCGTGTGCCAGCTGTCACCCGTTGGAGCGAGGTGGGGCCGATGGGCGTCGCGTGTCGGTGGGCGTCAACGGGGCCTTGGGCAAGTTCAACGCCCCCACGGTGTTCAACGCCATGTTCAACGCGGCCCAGTTCTGGGATGGGCGGGTGTCCACCCTGGACGAGCAAGCCGGTGGTCCCATCGTCAACCCGGCGGAAATGGCCGCACAGTGGCCCGACGTGCTTCAGCGTCTGGCGGCCGATGCTTCCTACCGCCAAGCCTTTCTGGCGGCGTTTGGCACCGCCACCCCGCAGCAGTCACAGGTCACCCAGGCGCTGGCGGCCTTCGAGCGCACGCTGATCACGCCCAACAGCCGGTTTGACCAGTACCTGATGGGCGAGCGTCAGGCGCTCAATGAGCAGGAATTGCGGGGCTACCAGCGGTTTCAGGACCTGGGCTGCGTCAGCTGCCATCAGGGCCGGGGCCTGGGGGGCAACCTGTTCCAACCGTTTGGCGTGATGCTCACCCCCCAGGCGTTGGCCCGTTATGGCGGGGACAACCCAGGGCGTTACGCTGTCACGGGCTTGGAGCGTGATCGGGGGGTGTTCAAGGTGCCCGGCCTGCGCAACGTGGCGCTGACGGCACCGTACTTCCACGATGGCAGCGTGGCCACGTTGGAAGAGGCGGTCTGGGTCATGGGCCAGGCCCAGCTCGGGCGCGATTTGCCGCGGCAGGCCGTGGACGACCTGGTGGCCTTTCTGCGCACCCTCACCGGCCAGTGGCAGGGTAAACCACTGCAGTGAAACTCCACCCCATCTTCCCCGCTGGACCTGTGGGCCTGTTGCGCATGGTCGGCGTGCTGGTGTGCCTGGCGGGGATGTTGGTCTGGGTGTTTTTCAAGGCCGAGGCCATTGATCCTGAGCAGCATGAGGCCCACGAACGCTGGATTCACCAGGTGCAGGACCTGGACGCGCGAACCGACCGTGAAATGCTGGCCATCCGCCTGGAGCTGTCCCGTCACTACGACACCCTCACCGGCTTGAACGCCGAGTTGCAAGCGCAGATGAACCGCGTGGTCCCGTGGCCCGACCATCTGGACGCGGAGGTCCGCCAATCACTGGACAAGGCCTTGGGCGAGCTGGCTTCCAAGGTGGGTGACAAGGGACAGTGGGTTGACGAGTTCAAGCGGCACCATGCGGTGCTGCGCAACTCCCTGGCGTACTTCCCGGTGGCGGTGGGCGAATGGCTGACGCAGGAGTCCGAGGGGCGGTTGGCGCGGTGGCGGACACCCGTGGAGCGCTATGCCCGCGCCATCCTGGTGTTTGCCCACAGCCCGGGGCCCGCCAGCCTGGCACAGGCCGAGCAGGCCCGCCAGGCGCTGCTGGGCCCAGGGGGCGAGCCCCTGGCGGCGGTGGCCCACCTGGTGTTGCACGGGGACCAGATCGTGCGTCGCTCGGCCCAGATTGACGACGTGGTGCGACGCAGCTTCGACCTGGGCACCGTGAACGCCATGGACCGTTTGCGGGCGGCGTACGACCAGGCGCACGCCCGTGTCCTGCTCCGCGTCAAGCTGTACCGCTGGGCCATGTACGTGTTGGGCTTGGTGCTCACCGGCTACCTGGGGGTGATGTTCTCCCGGCTGGAGCGCGCCCGGCAGCGGCTGGCGGTGGCCCACGACGAAATCCGCGAACGGCTCAGCGCCCAGGCCGCCACCGAAATGCAGTTGCGCCTGCATTCCACGGCGTTTCGCAACTCGCACGACGGCATCATCCTCACCAATTCGCAGGGGGTGATCGTGGACGTCAACCCGGCGTTCACCCGCATCACCGGCTGGGCCCGTGGCGAGGTGGTGGGCCGCAACCCCCGTGTGCTGCGCTCGGGACGACATGACGAGGCGTTCTACGTCAGCATGTGGCAAAGCATCCGACACACCGGCACCTGGTCGGGTGAGGTGTGGAACCGCAACAAGTTTGGCGAAATCTATCCCGAACTGCTGTCCATCTCCTCGGTGCGCGATGAGTCCGGTCTCATCACCCACTACGTGGGGGTGTTTTCCGACATCCGGCGCATCAAGGCCCAGGAAAGCCAGCTCACCAAAATGGCGTATTACGACGCCTTGACCGATCTGCCCAACCGCGTGCTGCTGGCCGACCGGCTGGCGCAAGGCATGGCGCAGACCCGCCGCGCGGGCAAGCTCATGGCGGTGGCCTACCTCGACCTGGATGGCTTCAAACCCGTCAACGACACCTGGGGCCACGAGGCCGGAGACAAGGTGCTGGTGGAGATTGCCCGCCGCCTCAAAGGCGTGCTGCGCGGTGGGGACACCGCTGCCCGCATCGGGGGCGACGAGTTCGTGGTGCTGTTCCTGGGGCTGGAGGGCGGCCATGACAGCCAGGTGGCCTGCCAGCGGGTGCTGGATGCCGTCTCCCAGCCCATGGCCGTGCTGCCCGATCCGGTGCAGCTGTCGGCCAGCCTGGGTGTCACCCTCTACCCGCAGGACAACGTCGATGCCGACCAGCTGCTGCGCCACGCCGACCAGGCCATGTACCTGGCCAAGCAGTTTGGCAAGAACCGCAGCCATGTGTTCGACGCCCACCACGACCGCGAGTCCCGCACCCAGCACGACGTGGTTCAGCGCATGAACCAGGCCCTGGACGAAGGCGAACTGGTGCTGTACTACCAACCCAAGGTCAGCCTCAAGACCGGCAAGCTGGTGGGGTGCGAGGCCCTCATCCGATGGCAGCACCCCGAACGCGGCATGCTGCTGCCGCTGGACTTTTTGCCCTACATCGAGGCGGACGAACTCAGCTGCCGTCTGGGCAACTGGGTCATCCGCCAGGCGCTGCGGCAGCTGGCGCAGTGGCGGCACAGCGGCTGGATGATGAACGTCAGCGTCAACATCTCGGGGCGCCATTTGCAGTCGGCCGACTTTCTCCAGGACCTTCAGCAAGCCCTGGACATGCAGCCCGATGTGCCGCCTGCCTGCCTGGAGCTGGAAATCCAGGAAACCACCGGGCTGGAAGACGTGGTCAAGGTGTCCGAGGTCATGGAGGCCTGCCACCGCCTGGGGGTGTCGTTTGCCATTGACGACTTTGGCACCGGCTACTCGTCGCTCACCTACCTCCAGCGCCTGCCCGCACAGACGGTGAAGATCGACAAGAGCTTTGTGAAAGAGGTGCTCAAAGACCCCAACAACCTCGTCATCGTGCACAGCGTCACGCAGTTGGCCCGCTCGTTGCTGCGCAACGTGGTGGCCGAGGGCGTGGAAGACGCCGACCAGGGCCGTGCCCTGCTGCAAATGGGGTGTGACCAGGCCCAGGGCGACGGCATCGGCCCCGCCATGCCTGCCGAGCACCTGCGGGCCTGGCTGGAGGCCTGGCACCCCCCTTCGTTGTGGCTGCGGCTGGGGCGGAGCACCTGGGGCGAAGCCGTGTACCCCATGCTGCTGGCCGAGGTGGAACACCGCAGCTGGGTGGCCCACCTGGCCCACGCCATCGAACACGACCTGGCCCCACCGCACGAACACCTGGACAACAGCCACACCTGCCGTTTTGGTCGCTGGTACGACCAGGTGCCCCACACCTTTCCCACCCTGGCCACCGACCCGGTGTTCCACGCCATTCGTGAGCCGCACGAGCGCGTGCATGCGCTGGCTGCCGAGATGGACCGGCTCTGGCGCGACGGCCTGGTGCGCCAGGCCCAGGCCAAACTGCCCGAGGTCCGCGTGGCGCGAGACGCCGTCCTGGTGGCCATCCAACTGCTGGCCGAGCGCCATGGCACCCGTGCTGACCTGCCGGGCGCGGACAATGCAGCGCATGTCCGATATCCCGCCCCCTGAGTCGTTGGCCCCCGCCTGTCCGGCGTCCGTGGCCCCGCTGCGGACCGAAGGCCCTGCTGCATGGTGGTCGGGCTGGTTGGCCCGCCTGCCCCAGGAGGTGGAGGTGTCTGCCGTGCGTGCGCAGGGGGCTGGGGGGCAGAACGTCAACAAGGTCTCCAGCGCCGTGCACTTGCGTTTTGACGTGCGGGCCTCCTCCCTGCTCGATGACGTGAAGCAGCGCCTGCTGGCCCTGCGGGACCACCGCATCACCCAGGAGGGTGTGGTGGTCATCAAGGCCCAGGCCCACCGCAGCCAGGACCTCAACCGCGCGGACGCTTTGGAACGCCTGCAGGCCCTGGTTCTGTCCGTCGCCCGGGTGCCCCGGGTGCGGCGGGCCACGCGGCCCACCCGGGCGTCGCAGCAGCGGCGCCTGGCGGGCAAGGCCCAGCGTGGTGCCGTCAAGCGCCTGCGCGGCGGCCCCTTGCCCGG
>DASUON010000180.1:0-6351 GCA_036276615.1 Burkholderiaceae bacterium | reverse complement strand
GGTTTCAATCGCGTAACGCCCCAGCGTGGAGCCCAGGTGCACGTCATCCGCCACCACCCGGAAGGTGGTCTTGAAGCCCTGGCGCGTGTATTTGGGGTTGGTGGCCGACGGAGAAATCTGCGGCAACCCGGCTTGGCTGTAGAGCGACGAGGCGGGGATGGTGGTGCCTGAGTTCAGGTGGCCCACCACGCCATTGACCTTGGCGTCGATCAGCTTTTGGGCTGCGGCCGTACCCTGCTTGGGGTCAGAGGCATCGTCTTCGGCCAGCAGCTCAAACTTGGCGACCTTGTCACCGATCTTGATGCCAGCGGCATTGAGCTCGTCGACCGCCATGCGGGCACCGTTTTCATTGTCTTTGCCCAAGTGGGCAATCGCCCCACTGGTGGGGCCCACATGGCCAATTTTCACCACCAGTCCAGCACCGCTGGAAGCGGACGCTGCGCCAGCGGAAGCACCGGTGGCCGGAGCCTCATCCTTCTTGCCGCAAGCGGCCAATGCGACAGCCGCAGCAATCACGGCAAGTTTCAATGTTGGGTGCATAAGAATCCTCAAATGAAGTGAGCCAAAACCGCCAATGGACAGGGCATGCGACGCGGTGGATCGCATGGTTGTGCACCTTACTCGAAAATCAATGGGCGGCTTGGGAGTGAAGAAGACTTGCGACTCCAAAATCACTTGCGGCGTGCGGTTTGAACACCTTCCACGTCCTTGAGGCTTTGCAACACACGCTTGACCCGGGATGAGTCGGACACTTCCGCGGTGAACGTCATGGAAGCCATTCCCCTCATCGACTGCGTTTGCACCCCGATCACATTGATTTTCTCCTTGGAAAAGACTTCGGAGATGTCCCGCAGCAAGCCCTGCCGGTCCCTGGCCTCCACGGCAACATCCACCGGGTAAAACACCCCGTGGCCTGCACCTGGCGCACGTTGCTGGCGCCATTGCACGGAAATCACCCGATCGGGATGCGTCCGGACCAAATAACGGAAGTCATGGCAATCCGCACGGTGAATGCTCACCCCTTTTCCACGGGTGACAAACCCCCCAATGGCGTCCGGCGGTACGGGTTTGCAACACTTGGCCAGCTGCGTGAGCATGCTGTCCACACCCACCACCAGGACCTGCCCACCCGACTGCGAGGTGCTCTTGCGCGCCTGGACCACGGGCACGGCATCTTCAGGCAATGAGGCCTCGGGCGGCGACAACTGGCTCTCCACCGCCTTGAGCGACAGCTCGTCCTTGCCCACCACCTCAAACAACTGCTGACTGCTGGAAAACCCCATTTGCAGCGCCAAGTCATCCAGCGCCAGCGAGGTCTTTCCTTCGCGCTGAAGCAGCTTTTCAACCGCCTCCCTGCCGCGTGCAATGGTGGATTCCAACGCCAATGAGTTGAACCAGGCGCGCACCTTGGCGCGGGCACGCGGGCTGGCAAGGTAGCCCAGGTCGGCGTTGATCCAGTCGCGAGACGGTCCGCCTTCCTTGGCTGCCAGGATTTCCACGGTTTGCCCACTTTTGAGCGGGGTGTTCAACGGAACCATGACCCCGTCCACCTTGGCTCCACGGCAACGGTGCCCCAGTTGGGTGTGAACGGTGTAGGCGAAATCCACCGGCGTTCCTCCCGCAGGAAGCTCGACGATGGATGCGTCCGGGGTGAACACGTATATCCGGTCGTCAAACAACGCCGACGTGGTGCCACTGATGTCCTGCTCCCACGCCAGCAACTGCCTCAACACCGCAATTTTGTTGTCGTACTCCGACGACGCCGAGACACCGGCATAACCCTTGGCCCCAGCTTCCTTGTAAGCCCAATGGGCCGCAACCCCATGTTCGGCATGGTCGTGCATGTCCTGCGTTCGAATCTGGACTTCAATGGCACGCCCCTGCCCGTCTCTCACGACCGTGTGCAGCGACTGGTAGCCATTGGGCTTGGGTTGCGCAATGTAGTCGTCAAACTCTTCCGCGATGGGGGTGAAGCGGTCGTGCACCCAGGCCAGCACGGCATAACAATCGGCCACCGTGCTCACCACCACGCGCACGGCCCGGATGTCGAACACCCGCCCAAAGTCCAGCGACTTGCCGCGCATTTTCTTGGCAATGCTGTAGATGTGCTTGGGCCGCCCTTGGACCTGTGCATCGATGTGTTGCGCCGCCAGTTCAGATTCAAACTGCGCACGCAAGCCCATCATGTAGGTTTCCCGCTCGGTGCGCTTTTCGTCCAGCATGCGGGCAATCTGCTTGTAGTTCTCCGGCTCCAGGAACCGGAATGCCAAATCCTCCAACTCCCACTTGATCTGCCAAATCCCCAGCCGGTTGGCCAAAGGGGCAAACACGTGCAAGGCTTCCCACGCCAACTCATGAGGGGGAAGGCGCTTGCTGGCCGCGAAATACCGCAGCGTTTGCAGGCGCGATGCCAGGCGCAGCATCACCACCCGCAGGTCTCGCGAAAACGCCAGCAACATCTTTCGGATGTTTTCGGTCTGACTGGCCGCCAACTCGGACACCGGCGGCTTGGGGGCAGGGTGGGCGTCCAGGGAAACCGATTCCGTTCGGTCCTGTCGAGCCTGCTTGGCCATCAAGCGGGCCTGGCGCTGCAATTGGATCAAACGGGAGGCTTCATCGGCCAGGTCGGCGTAGCCCGTGCCAAACGCTTTCGCGATGACGTCCCGCGGACGGTTCAGGTGCTCCCAGGCGTAGACCAGGTAGCACGACGTTTTCATGGCCTCCGAGCCGCCAATGACCTCCAGGATGCCCACCACGGCATCGGCGTGCGCCAGGATGTTTTCACCCGTGTCCAGCTCGGCATTGGCCAGCAGTGGTTCCGCAAAGGCCCGCGCCCGGGCGGCCGGCACCGACAGTTCACCGTCCTTGTCGGCGGTGGCGGTCAAGATCAGGCTGGGCGTTTCACCGGATTCGGTCGGGCCAGACCATCCTGCGGTCGATGCCTTCAGGATGCCATGCTGCTCGGTTTCGTGGCTGATGCTTTTCATGCAGACAACAAGAACGCTTGTACCAGGGCCAATTGGGGCTCTGCGACCAGTGTGGGGGCGTGTCCCACACCTTCAATGTCCACCCGGGTGGCTCGCGGCCCGGTGATGGACATCCGATGTGCCGTTTCCTCGCTGAGCAAGTCCGACTCGGCCCCCCTGAGCAGCAACACCGATTGACGCAATGTCTCGTAAACCTGCCAAAGCAATGCCTGCCCTTCCTGGGCCGCCTGCGCCGCAGTGTGTGCCGTGTGCACCTTGAACGGCGCCGCAATGGCGGGGTCGTAATGCAACACCCACTGAGCCCCTTGGCGGCGAAACATGGGTTCGGACAGCCCCTTCCATTGCTCCGGCGTGTGCGGACCAAAAGAGCGGGAGATGGACCACAGGTAGTCAGCCCCCTCCTCCAAACGGTCAAACGCCGGGGCCTTGCCCAGGTACTCGCCAATGCGCAACAGCGCGTCCGGCTCAATCGCGGGCCCCACGTCGTTCAGCACCAGACGACGAAGCGGCAGCTCGGACTGCGCCGCCACCAGCATGCCAATGAGCCCGCCCATGCTGGTCCCCACCCAATCGAAAGTGGTCACCCCTTGTGCCGCCAGACGGTGCAGCAGCGCCATCATGTCGGCCACGTACACCGGCATTTGATAAGCCATGGGATCTTCCAGCCAATCGCTCTGGCCTCGCCCTGGGGCATCCACGCAGATGACCCGGACATGCGGACTCAACCGACGGGCCAGGGTGTCAAAGTCCCGCCCCTGCCGACTCAGGCCGTGCACACAAACCACGGCATGGGACAGGTCTGACGAGGGCGTCACCCAATCCCAATAAGCCAACCGCCTCACAGGCGAAGAAGACGTCTGTCCTGTCTGGGGCCGGGCCGCGGGTGGACCAAGCCGTTCGAGGTACGAAAGAACGGGCTGATTCAAAGACATTCGCCGACGGTAACACGATCAGGCTTTCAAATCCGCCGGGGCGTCAGCGTCGGGCCGGGTGATATTCGGAATAATCGGACCTGCAGGACACCCTCGCGCTCACCCCTTTTGCACGCCCTCAATCAGGAGTCATTCATGATGTTGAAAAACAAAACCGCCCTCGTCACAGGATCCACCAGTGGCATCGGCTTGGGCATCGCCAAAGCCCTGGCACGCCAAGGAGCCAACATCATGCTCAATGGCTTTGGTGACATCGAAACCGCCAAGGCGGATGTGGCCTCGTTGGGCGTGCGTGTCGGGTACCACGGTGCGGACATGAGCAAACCCGCAGACATCGAAGCCATGATGGCCGCCGCCGCCCAGGAGTTTGGCCAGGTGGATGTCCTGGTCAACAACGCCGGCATTCAGCATGTGGCCAGCGTGCAAGACTTCCCCGTCGAACGCTGGGACGCCATCATCGCCATCAACCTGTCCAGCGCGTTCCACACCACCCGCCTGGCCTTGCCCTCCATGCTCCAGGCCGGATGGGGACGCATCATCAACATCGCTTCGGTCCATGGCTTGGTGGCGTCCGCACAAAAAGCCGCTTACGTGGCGGCCAAGCACGGCATCGTGGGGTTGACCAAGGTCACGGCTTTGGAAACCGCCACCACCGGGGTGACCTGCAACGCCATCTGCCCAGGTTGGGTGCTGACCCCCTTGGTGCAAAAACAGGTGGACGCCAAAGCCGCCGCCTTGGGGCTTTCGAACGAAGAAGCCAAACGCCAGTTGCTGGCGGAAAAAGAGCCTTCATTGCAATTCACCACCCCCGAAGAGCTGGGTGAGTTGGCGGTGTTCTTCTGCTCCGATGCGGCCAACAACGTTCGAGGCGTGGCATGGCAAATGGATGGGGCTTGGACGGCACAGTGACGCTTCATTTGGCGCGTCAAAACGCCCAACCCAAGCGACACCCGGCCACAGACAGGCAACTGTAAGCAGGTGTGACAGCCATTCTTCAGGGCATGAAAAGCCCACAGAATCGGGGCTGAAGCTGACCAACCTTTCAATACCATGAGTACCGCACCTTCTGTGGCCGACACCCCCAAAAACCGGGTCGACAAAATTCTGGTGGTCGATGACGACGAGCGCATCCGGGACCTGCTGCGCCGCTACCTGACCCAGCAAGGCTACGTGGCCATCGTGGCCGATGGTGGGGCCAGCATGACCCGGGTGATGCAACGTGAAGGGGTGGACCTGATCGTGCTGGACCTCATGATGCCCGGGGAGGACGGTTTGTCGGTGTGCAAACGCCTGCGCAATGCCGGCAACCGGACCCCCATCATCATGCTCACAGCCAAGGGCGACGAAAACGACCGAATCGTGGGGCTGGAGCTGGGGGCGGACGACTACCTGCCCAAACCCTTCAATCCCCGTGAGCTGCTCGCCCGCATCCATGCGGTGCTGCGACGCCGCCCCATGCCCGAAGCCCCCGGCGGCCCGGCGGCGGACGATGGCGTGGTGACGTTTGGTGACTTTGAGCTGGACCTGAGCCGCAGAACCTTGCTCAAGGACGGCAACCTCATCTCCCTGACGACAGGCGAATTTGCCATGCTCAAGGCACTGGTTCGGCACCCCCGAATCACCCTGAGCCGGGAACGGTTGGCTCAGTTGGCCAGGGGACGGGAGCTAGAAGCTTATGACCGCAGCCTGGACGTGCAGGTCAGCCGCCTGCGCAAGATGATCGAGGACGACCCCACCAACCCGCGCCACATCCAGACCGTGTGGGGCGTGGGTTATGTGTTCATCCCGGACCCCGCCGTCCATGGCTGAACGCGTGGGGTGGTTGCGCCTGAGCCTCTTTTGGCGCACTTTTCTGGCCCAGGTGGCGCTGATCGCCATTTGTTTGCTGGCTTGGGTGCAAACCTTCGTGGCACTGGAGTTTGAACCGCAGACCCTGCAAAGCGCCAGTCAGATTGCGTCACTGGTCAACCTGACGCGGGCCGCCCTTCAGCACGCCGACCCGATTGCACGCGTGTCGTTGGTCAAGACGCTGGCCGACGAGGAGCGTCTGAAGATTTCCCCGCGCGAACGCACCGACACCTACGTGGGCTATGGCACATCACCCTTCACACGCAGCCTGTCCACCGCGCTGGCTGAACGGCTGGGGCCGGGCTCCATCGTGGCGGGTGAAGTTAATGGGGATGAAGGTCTGTGGGTGGCCTTCAACATGGACAGCGACAGCTACTGGTTGCTGCTGGATCCTCGGCGGGTCAACGCCATTCATGGGCACACCTGGTTGATCTGGCTGACGGTGGCGGCGGTGGTCGCGTTGGCCGGGGCGGCGCTCATTGCCCGCATGGTCAGCCACCCCCTGCAGGCCTTGTCAGACGCCACCGCGCTGGTGGGTCAGGGGCGACTGGGCGAGGTCCGCTTGGACGAAGAGTCCAACACCG
>DASUON010000179.1:0-3632 GCA_036276615.1 Burkholderiaceae bacterium | reverse complement strand
GGCGGGTGATGGTGGTCTGGCGGAACTCGATCCACTCGCAGAGCATCTGGCGCAGGCTCTTCTGCGTCGGACGGCCGTCCAGGCCGATCATCGTCAGGTTGATCGGCGCCGAGCTTTCCAGGCTGGTGTGGGCCAGCAGCGCGGTGATGAGTTCGCTTTGTTCGATGGCGCGGGTCTTGGGCTCGAACACCAGGCGCACCGGGGCGTCTTTGCTGGATTCGTCGCGCACACCGTCCAGCACCGCCAGCATGCTGGCCTTGAGCTGGGTCTGCTCCTGCGTCAGGGCTTTTTTGCCGGCCTTGACCTTGGGGTTGGTGAGTTCTTCAATTTCCTCCAGCACCTTCTGGCTGCTGACGCCGGGCGGCAGTTCGTTGACCACCAGCTGCCACTGGCCGCGGGCCAGGTCTTCAATGCTCCAGCGCGCCCGCACCTTCAGGCTGCCGCGGCCCGTGCGGTAGGCGTCGGCAATGTCGGCGGCGCTGCTGATGATCTGGCCGCCACCGGGGTAGTCCGGGCCGGGCAGGATGGCCAGCAGCTCGTCCTCGGCCAGCGCCGGGTTTTTCACCAGGGCGATGCAGGCGTCGGCCACTTCGCGCAGGTTGTGGCTGGGGATTTCGGTGGCCAGGCCCACGGCAATGCCGCTGGCGCCGTTGAGCAGCGCAAACGGCAGGCGGGCGGGCAGTTGGGCAGGTTCGGTGGTGGAGCCGTCGTAGTTGGGCTGGAAGTCCACCGTGCCTTCGTCAATCTCGTCCAGCAGCAAGCGGGTGATCTTGGACAACCGGGCCTCGGTGTAGCGCATGGCGGCGGCGCCGTCACCGTCGCGGCTGCCGAAGTTGCCTTGGCCGTCGATCAGCGGGTAGCGCTGGGCAAAGTCCTGCGCCATGCGCACCAGCGCGTCGTAGGCGGCCTGGTCGCCGTGCGGGTGGAAGCGGCCCAGCACATCGCCCACCACGCGGGCGCTTTTGACCGGTTTGGCCGCGGTGTTGCCACCCGGGCCGCTGTAGCCCAGGCCCATGCGCTCCATGCTGTACAGGATGCGGCGCTGCACGGGTTTCTGGCCGTCGCAGATGTCGGGCAGCGCCCGGCCCTTGACCACGCTGAGCGCGTATTCCAGGTAGGCCCGTTGGGCGTAGCTGGCCAGGCTGTCGTCGTCCCCCGGCTGCAACACCACCACCGGCGGTTCGTCCGGGGGCAGGGGCGGCTGCGCCGGGTCTGTGGGCGTGCCGGGGGCCGAAGGCGGTGGGGCGTCGTCGGGGTTGAACAGGTCGGGATCGACAGGATCGGTCATGGTTGGCGGAATGGCGTGTGGCGGTCGCGCAGACGGGCTTGCTGCACCGCCTTGGGCGGCAGCAGGTCGCGGTACAGGCGCAACACGGTTTGAACGTATTGGCGGGTTTCGGGGATGTCGGGCACCTGGGTTCCGGCGCGGCGCACCGCGCCCTCCCCCGCGTTGTAGGCGGCCACGATCAGATCCAACCGATCGGGAAACAGCGTGAACAGGCGGGCCAGCACCTTGGCCCCGGTGTGCAGGTTGATGTGCGGGTCAATCAGCAGGTCTTCCACGGCACGGCCCACGGGCACCTTCAGGCCCACTTCCTGCGCCGCAATGGGGGTGATTTGCATCAACCCCACCGCCCCGCGGGGGCTGACGGCCTTGGCGTCAAAGCCCGACTCGGCCGCCACCATGGCCTGCAACAGCTCGGGGGCCAGGCCGTGCTGGTGGGCGGCATCGCGCAGGATGTGGCGCACCGCCTTGTAGTGCGGAGACACCTCGAAGTAGCTGAGCGAGCGGGCCTGAGCCTCGCCGCTGTGGAACAGCTCGTAACGCTCGTCAACCTGCTCGGGCGCGAAGTGAGCCACCCCGCGGTCGTCCACATACCCCCAGACCTGGGCGCACGCGCCCGTGCTGGCGGCGGCCCAGGCCAGCGCCAGCAGCAGACCGGAGGCCCGGCGCAGCGGTGTCAAACGTCGATCTCCACCGAGTCGCCGTGCAGCTCCATCAGCTCGCGGCGGGCGGCGGCCTCCCCCTTGCCCATCAGCTTGGTGATGTGGCTTTCGGTGGCGGCAAAGTCGAAGGGGCCCAGCGCCACCGGCATCAGGCGGCGGGTGTCGGGGTTGAGGGTGGTGTCCCACAGCTGCTCGGCATTCATTTCGCCCAGGCCTTTGAAGCGGCTGATGGTCCAGCTGCCTTCTTTCACGCCTTCCTTGCGCAACTTGTCCAGCGTGGCCTGCAGTTCTCCGTCGTCCAGCGCATAGGCTTTGGTGGCGGGCTTCTTGCCCCGGGCCGGGGCGTCCACGCGGAACAGCGGCGGGCGGGCCACAAACACATGCCCGGCCTCGATCAGCTTGGGGAAATGGCGGAAGAACAAGGTGAGCAGCAGCACCTGGATGTGGGAGCCGTCCACGTCGGCGTCAGAGAGGATGCAAATCTTGCCGTAGCGCAGGCCGCTCAAATCGGGGGAATCCATCGGGCCGTGCGGGTCCACGCCGATGGCCACCGAGATGTCGTGGATTTCGGTGTTGGCAAACAGGCGGTCGCGGTCCACCTCCCAGGTGTTGAGCACCTTGCCGCGCAGCGGCAGGATGGCCTGGGTCTCTTTGTCGCGGCCCATTTTGGCGCTGCCCCCGGCCGAGTCGCCCTCCACCAAAAACACCTCGTTGTGGGCGGTGTCGCGGCTTTCACAGTCGGTCAGCTTGCCGGGCAGCACCGCCACACCCGAGCCCTTGCGTTTTTCCACCTTCTGCCCGGCCTTCTGGCGGGTTTGCGCGGCCTTGATGGCCAGCTCGGCCAGTTTCTTGCCGTACTCCACATGCTGGTTGAGCCACAGCTCCAGCGCCGGGCGCACGAAGCTGGAGACCAGCCGCACCGCGTCGCGTGAGTTCAGCCGTTCCTTGATCTGGCCCTGGAACTGCGGGTCCAGCACCTTGGCACTCAGCACAAAGCTGGCGCGGGCGAACACGTCTTCGGGCATGAGCTTGACGCCCTTGGGCAGCAGCGCATGCAGCTCGATGAAGCTTTTCACCGCCTGGAACAGGCCGTCGCGCAGGCCGCTTTCGTGTGTGCCGCCCGCCGGGGTGGGAATGAGGTTGACGTAGCTCTCGCGCACCGGCGCGCCTTCTTCGGTGAAGGCCACGGCCCAGGCCGCGCCCTCGCCTTCCGAAAAACTCTCGTCGCCCGAGCTGGCCGCGCCCTCGCCTTCGAACAGCGGGATGACGGGCTCGGCGCTCAGCGTCTGCTGCAGGTAGTCACGCAGGCCGCCCTTGTATTGCCAGGTCTGGGTGTCCTTGGTTTTTTCGTTCACCAGGGTCACGGTGACGCCGGGCATCAGCACCGCCTTGCTGCGCAGCAGGTGGGTCAGCTCGCCCAGGGGCAGCTGGGCCGATTCAAAGTACTTGGCGTCGGGCCACACCCGCACCGTGGTGCCTTGTTTGCGGTCACGGGGCAGCTCGGGGTTGGCGTCGGAGCCCAGGTTGGCGGGCCGCACGGCCAGGGCCTCGGTCACATCGCCCCCGGCAAACACCAGGCGGGCCACCTGCGCTTCGCGAAAGCTGGTGACCTCCATGCGGGTGGACAGGGCGTTGGTCACGCTCACGCCCACGCCGTGCAGGCCGCCGGAGAAGCTGTAGGCCCC
>DASUON010000178.1:0-4237 GCA_036276615.1 Burkholderiaceae bacterium | reverse complement strand
CCTCGAAGGCTTCGGCCGTCAGCGCCATGCCCACCATCACCAGGAAAGCCAGGGCCAGCACCTTCACCGACGGGTGGCCGTCCACAAAGTCGCCAATCGGCTTGGCGGCAAACATCATCACGCCCACCGAGGCGATGACCGCGGCCATCATCACCGGCAGCTTGTCCACCATGCCCACGGCGGTGATGACCGAGTCCAGCGAAAACACGATGTCGATGATCGCAATCTGCCCGATGGTGGCCCAGAACAAACGGGCGCCGGCGGTGTGGACGGGGCCCGCGCCCGCCTCGGCCGGGGCGGGGGGCACATCGTCTTCACGGGCTTCCACCTCCACAAAAATCTCGTGCGACGCCTTGTACAGCAGGAACAGACCGCCCAGCAGCAGCACGATGTCGCGCCCGCTGATGCCTTGCCCGGCCAGGGTGAACAGGTCGTCTTTCAGCCCCATGATCCAGCTCAGCGAGAACAGCAGCCCCAGCCGCGTGGCCATGGCAAAGGCCAAACCCATGCGCCGGGCGCGGTCACGCACCGTGGCGGGCAAACGCCCCACCAGGATGCTGATGAAAATGATGTTGTCGATCCCCAGCACGATTTCCAGGGCGGTCAGCATGGCAAAGGCCAGCCAGATGTTGGGGTCGAACAAAAAGTCCATGGGCAAGGCTCCAGAGTCGTGGTGAGAACGGGCCCCACAAGGCCGCGCAAAAGCGTGGAACTGTAGGTTGGAATTGCCGCGCGCACACCCCCGTGGCGGCGGGATGAACGTTCAGGTTTTTTCGAATCTTAGGGCGTGAGTCGCGACAAATGGGGAATTGGACGGCGTGGTTGTGGGCGAATTTTTGCGTGCATCGCCATCAATCAAACGTTTGTTTGAATTGTGCTACAGTGCCCCCATGCACCCTTCAACCCCTTTCTTGCAGGCCCCGTTGGCAACGCCAACCCCCCGTGCCGATGGCGAGGCCACGCGCCAGCGCCTGCTGGACGCGGCTCTGTCCCTGTTTGCCAACCAGGGTTTTGCCCAGACCTCGGTGCGCGAAATTGCGCAGGCTGCCCAGGCCAACGTGGCCGCCATCAGCTACCACTTTGGCGACAAGGCGGGGCTGTACCGCGCCGTGTTCTTCGAACCCGTGAGCACGGTGGAAGAAGACCTGGCCCGTTTTGGCGGCGACGACCTGACGCTGGAACAAGCGCTTCAGGGCTATTTCGACGTGTTCCTGGCCCCGCTGCTCGATGGTGACACCGGGCGCCTGTGCGTCAAGCTGCGCATGCGCGAAATGCTGGAGCCCACCGGCCTGTGGCAGGAGGAAATCGAGCACGGGTTGCGGCCCATGCACCAGCAACTGGTGCAGGTGGTGGGCCGGCACCTGGGCCTGGTCACCGAGGATGACGAGCTTCACCGCCTGGCCATCAGCATCATGGCCTTGGGGGTGCAATTGCACATTGGGCAGGAGGTGGTGGCGTCGGTGGCACCGCAACTGCTGGGCACGGGGGCGCCGTTGATGGCGTGGCGCGAATGCCTGGTGCGGCAGGCCCGCGCCATGGTGGAGGCCGAGCGCCTGCGCCGCGCCGACCAGTTGCCACCGTCGAGCGGGAACGCCAGCGCAGTCTCCACCGGGGGGCGTTGATGTCTTATCTGAGGTCATTTCCCATGAACAAGTTGTTGTCTTGGCAAGAGGCCCGCGGGCCTCACACACACACCGGCTGGCGCTGGCGCATGGGCGTGGTGGCGCTGGGGGCCTGCCTGTCGGCCTCCGCGGCACTGGCGCAGCCCGAAGCGGTTGCCACGGCGGTCCCTGCCCAATGGGCGGCCCCCTTGCCCACCGCCAGTCGCGGCAGTGATGCCGCCGCACTGACGGCCTGGTGGCAGCGCCTGAACGACCCGGTGCTGACGCGCCTGATGGGCTGGGCCCAGCAGGCCAGCCCCGACGTGGCCAGTGCCCGCACCCGGCTGATGCAAGCCCGGGCGGGCAGCGTGGCTGCCGGGGCGGCCCTGGGGCCGCAGGTGGACGCCCAACTGTCTGCCCAGCGCACGCGCCCCGACCTGGCCACGCCCGTGCTCACCAGCGCCTCGGGCGGCGTGAACGCCTCGTGGGTGCTGGACCTCAGCGGTGGGCAGCGGGCCGCGCGAGACGCCGCCGGGGCGCGTCTGGACGTGGCCCAAGCCGCCTGGCACGAAGCCCGCGTGGGTGTGGCCGTGAACACCGCAAACCTGTACTTCAACCTGCGGGCCTGCGAGGCGCAGGCCGTGCTGGACCAAGCCGACGTGTTGTCCCGCGAGGCCACGGCACGGGTGGTGGACCAGTCGAGCCGCGCCGGGTTGGACGCTGCGGCCCAGGCCCGCATGACCGACGCCCTGGCCGCGCAGGCCCGGGCCACCTGGGCCGCTCGCACCCTGCAATGCGACCAATGGGGCCACGCCCTGGCCGCACTCACGGCGGTGCCCCTGCCCACCCTGCGCGACGCCGTGGCCCCGGGCCAGGCCCAACTGCCCGCCCCGGTGGGCATGGCGGTGCCCGACGTGCCCGCCGCCGTGCTGGCCCAGCGCCCCGACGTGTTCCGGGCCGAACGCTTGGTGCAGGCCGCCGCCGCCGATGTGAAGGTGCAGGACGCCGAACACCTGCCCCGCATTGCCTTGGCCGGCAGCCTCAGCGCCAGCGGGGTTCGCACCCAGGGGGCCACGATGAACGGCACGGTCTGGTCCATCGGCCCCTTGCAGATCACGCTGCCGGTGTTCGACGGCGGACGCCGCGCCGCCCAGTCCGACGCCAGCCGCGCCGCCTACGACGAAGCCACCACCGCCTACGCGGCCACGCTGCGCCAAGCGGTGCGCGAGGTGGAGGAGGCGCTGCTGCGCATCCACACCGGGCAGCAGCGCAGTGCCGAGTTGCAGCAGGCGCTGGCCGGGTTCGATGCCGCCGCCCGCGCGGCAGACGCCCGTTGGCAAGCTGGGTTGGCCAACCGCCTGGAGCTGGAAGATGCCCGCCGCCAGGTGCTGGCCCTGCAGGCCGCCGAGCTGGCCCAGCGCAAAGACACTCTGGACGCCTGGGTGGCCTTGTACACCGCCTTGGGCGGCGGCTGGACCCCCGAGCTGCAGGCGCAAGGCTTGCCGCAGGCTCCGAGCCCCACCACCCCCTGAGCCCCGGCCTTGAACCCTTGCCTTGAGCCCTTCAACCCGTCACGCCTTTCCCTGAACGGACCGACCATGAACTTTGCCGTTGTGTTGTCCCGCCGCACCACCCTTGCCCTGTCTGTCAGCGCCGCGCTGGCCGTGATGGCCTGGGGGGTGTCCACCCAAACCCAAGCGCAGCAAGCCCCCGCCGGGGCCGCAGCGCCCGCCAAGGCCGCCCTCACCGTGCAGGTGGTGCGCCCCTCGGCGGCCAGCATGCCCGTCACCCTGTCGGCCAGCGGCAACGTGGCCGCTTGGCAGGAAGCCAGCATTGGCGCAGAAACCCAGGGCCTGCGCCTGGCCGAACTGCGCGCCGACGTGGGGGACCGCGTGACCGCCGGGCAGGTGCTGGCCCGCCTGGCCGACGACACCGTGAAGGCCGACCTGGCCCAGGCCGAAGCCGCATGGGCTGAAGCCAAGGCCCAGGCCGCCCAGGCCGTGACCGACGCCCAGCGCGCCCGCAGCCTGGAGGGCAGCGGGGCCCTCAGCGCCCAGGCCATTGCCCAGTACGCCACCGCCGAACAGACCGCGCAGGCCCGGGTGGCCTCGGCCCAGGCCCGGGTGGCGGCGGAGCGGCTGCGCCTGTCGTTCACCGAGGTGCGCGCACCTGATGCGGGTGTCATCAGCGCCCGTCCCGCCACCTTGGGGGCGGTGCCCGGCAGCGGGCAGGAGCTGTTCCGCCTGATCCGCCAGGGCCGCCTGGAGTGGCGGGCCGAGGTGCCGTTTGCCGACCTGGCCCGCCTGAAGGCCGGGCAGAAGGTGGCGCTGCAGACGCCCGGTGGCCAGGCGGTGGACGGCGTGGTGCGCCAGGTGGCCCCCACGGTGGACGCGGCCTCGCGCAACGGCCTGGTGTACGTGGACCTGCCCAAAGGTGCGGGCGGGGCCGACCTGCGCCCCGGCATGTTCGTGCGCGGGGAGTTCCGCCTGGCGGCCCGTCAGGTCAACACCCTGCCAGCCAGCGCCGTGCTGCTGCGCGACGGTTTCGAGGTGGTGATGCGGGTGGGTGACGACCAGAAGGTCAGCCAGACCAAGGTGCAGGTGGTGGGCCGACAGGCCGACCGCGTGGCCATCGAG
>DASUON010000177.1:0-2438 GCA_036276615.1 Burkholderiaceae bacterium | reverse complement strand
GGGGGTTCGCCCCACAGGCGATCCACGGCCAGCGCCACCAGCACCGCGGTGGGCAGAACGACGGCGTGAAAATCCACGGTTAGTGATCGCCCTCGGCAGGGGGAAGGTTCGGAACCAGGGACAGGTACCGCTCAAAGTCTTCGCGCTTGGCCAACGCGGCTTCACGCCGCAGGTGCTCCACGGTTTGAAATGCGGCCATCTTTTCTGCCGCCGCACTGGCGATGAACTGGTTGACGGAAATGCCGTCCTTGCGGGCCAGTTGCTTGATGCTCTCGTGCACCGAATTGGGAAGCCTGATGGTCAGGGCCGTCATGGTTTCAACTCCTTGAGGATGTGCAAAAACCGACTGGGGGTGATGGCGCTCACGCCCAGCTGTTCGGAACCTTTGAAGTCTTTGACGTTGTGCGTCACGATGTACGGGCAGCCCCCGGCCACCGCACACTCCAACACCATGTCGTCATCGGGATCACGCAGAAAGGGCCGCCACAGGTAGTGGATGTCCTGCAAATGCGCCTGACTGGCCAGGTAGCGCACAAAACCCAGCGCCAGCTCCGGGCTGGCACCAGGCGGCAGGTGCTCGGTGCGCGTCATCACCGATTGCCACTCGGTGTAAATGCCGACCGACACGCACAGCTGAAACAACGGACTGGGCACCGACGCCACCAAGGCAAAGCTGGCCCCCAAGCGGGAACGCGCCGCAGCCACCAGCACGGAGGTGTCCAGAACAATCTTCATGGTTTCACGGGTATAACCACTATTTTAAGTACCTCACCCCCGCCCTTGCAAACCCACGGCCTTCATCCCCAGACGAGCCAGCAGGGCGCGGTCGGCGTCCACGTCGGGGTTGCCGGTGATGAGCAGCTTGTCGCCGTAGAAGATGGAGTTGGCCCCGGCGGCGAAACACAGGGCCTGGGTTTCGTCGCTCATCTGCCGCCGACCGGCCGACAGGCGCACCCGCGCCGTGGGCATGGTGATGCGGGCCACGGCAATGGTGCGCACGAACTCCAGCGGGTCCAGGTCAGGCTGGTCGGCCAGGGGGGTGCCGGGTACCTTCACCAGGTGGTTGATGGGCACCGACTCGGGGTGCGGGCTGAGGTTGGCCAGCTGTGCAATCAGCCCGGCGCGCTGCAAGCGGCTTTCACCCATGCCCACGATGCCGCCGCTGCACACCTTCACGCCCACCTGGCGCACATGGGCCAGGGTGTCCAGGCGGTCCTGGTAGTCGCGGGTGGTGATCACGTCGCCGTAGAAATCGGGTGAGGTGTCCAGGTTGTGGTTGTAGTAGTCCAGCCCCGCCTGTTGCAGGGCCTGGGCGTGGTGGGGCTCCAGCATGCCCAGCGTGGCGCAGGCTTCCAAACCCTCTTGCTTGACCACGCGCACCAGCTCGGCCACGGCGTCGATGTCGCGGTCTTTGGGCGCACGCCAGGCCGCGCCCATGCAAAAACGGGTGGCCCCGGCGGCCTTGGCCCCCAGCACGGCTTCGCGCACGGCTTCGGGGGTCATCATCTTGGTGGCAGCCACGCCCGTGGGGTGGTGGGCCGACTGCGGGCAGTAGCCACAGTCTTCGGGGCAGCCGCCGGTCTTGACCGACAGCAGCGTGGCCAGCTCCACCTCGGTGGGGTCGAAGTGCTGGCGGTGCACGGTCTGGGCGCGGAACAGCAGCTCGGCAAACGGCCGTTCGAACAGTTCAGCCACGGCCTGCACGGACCAGGGGCCATCGGAGGGGGCGGTGGCCTGGACTGGCGCGGGCGGCGAGCGGTGCAGGCGCACGGGTTGCTCGGGGATGGTGTGGTCCGGGGTGGCCAGGGTCGTCATTCAAAGGTCTCCTTCATTGTCGGGATGCTGCGGGGCGAACAGGTCGCTGGGCTGGTGCCAGCGGTTGTCGAACACCAACTCAGCCAGCGGCTGACGCTGTGCCCAACGTTCGGCTTGCAGCATGGGTTCATCGTAAAAACGGTGCACAGGCCCCAGGCACAGCAGGGCGATGGGCTCGGCACCCGGGGGCAGGTTCAGTTCGGCGGCCACGGCCTGGGGGTCGAACAGCGACACCCAGCCCATGCCCAGGCCCTCGGCCCGGGCGGCCAGCCACAGGTTCTGGATGGCGCAGGCGGCGGAGGCCAGGTCCATCTGCGGCAAGGTGCGACGCCCGAACACATGCTGCTCGCGGCCATCGGCCAGGGCCACCACCAGCAGTTCGGCGGCGTCCAGCAGCCCTTCCACCTTCAGCCGCATGAAGGCCTGGCCGCGCTCGCCCAGCGCGTGGGCGGTGCGGTTGCGCTCCTCGTCCACCAGGCCGTGCAGGCGCTGGCGCAGGGCAGGTTCGGTCACGCGGATGAAGCGCCAGGGCTGCATGAAGCCCACGCTGGGCGCGTGGTGGGCGGCCTCCAGCAGGCGGCGCAGCACCTCGGGCGCCACCTGCCCACCGCTGAAATGGCGCA
>DASUON010000176.1:0-14735 GCA_036276615.1 Burkholderiaceae bacterium | reverse complement strand
GCCCAAGGGCGAGGCGTCGCTGTTGCGCACATTGCGCCGGTTCATGCCAGCGGGCCCTGTCGATGCCAGTCTGCGAAAGACGTTTGGCCTGGGCTGATGGACGGCAGGCACGGCGGACAGCCCTGCCCGTCAACTCACCTCCTTGCGGCACAGGCCGTAAATGAACTGCTGCACGGTGCCACACGTCGTGGGCATGTCAGGGCAGTTCCACCTGGGTGATGTCTCCGGTCAGCCAGCCCAAACCCCTGCGCCTTGGCCCCCAAGCGGCTGCGCGATGCGGGCAAGGCGGCCTCGGACAAAGTTTGGGCACGCCCGTTTGCGCCACCAGTTGCTCCGATTGGTGTGCATGCGGCTGGAACCAGCTCACGCTGTGTTCGGGCTTGGTGGTGTACACCTGCTCCCAGTGGTGCTTGGTCTGCATCGGTTCTCCTGGTGGTGGGCTGTGCGGCCCTGAGCGGGATGCAAATGCCGTTCCCCCAGGCGGGGCGGTGCGCTCGCCGCGGGGCATCGGCCTGCATAGAGTTGTCAATAAAAACAGACTCTGCCGCTTTTAATGACTGAACAGTTTGCTACTGTTTTGATATTCACCAGCCTTCAGCCGGTTGGCCACACTCACCACCGCCTGCACCGAGGCGGTGACGATGTTGGCGCTTTGCCCCACGCCAAAGGTGGAGCCGGGCACGCCGTCCAGCGCGGCTTCCACCACGGCCAGGGCCTGGGCGTCGGCCCCGTGGCCGGTGGCGCGTTCTTCGTGGCTGTCGATGCGCAGGGGCAGGCCCAGGGCGTCCACGGTGGCGGCAATGGGGCCGTTGCCGTGGCCGTGCAGGCGCTGCGCCTGGCCGTTGATGCTCACGTCCAGGTCAATGCGCTGACCGTCTTCCCCCAGCGTGTGGCCCAGGTAGCGGATGGGCCCGGGCGCTTGCAGGTAGGTGGACTGGAACAGCTGCCACAGGTCGTCGCCCGTGGCTTCGGCTTCGCTGGCGTCGGTCAGCCGTTGCACCAGGGCGCTGAACTCCACCTGCATGCGCCGGGGCATCACCACGCCGTGCTCGCGTTCCAGCAAAAAGGCAATGCCACCCTTGCCCGACTGGCTGTTGACGCGAATCACGCTGTCGTAGGTGCGGCCCAGGTCGGCGGGGTCGATGGGCAGGTAGGGCACGTCCCACACGCCGTGGGGGTCTTGGGCGGCAAAGCCTTTTTTGATGGCGTCCTGGTGAGAACCCGAGAACGCGGTGAACACCAAGTCGCCCGCGTACGGATGGCGCGGGTGCAGGGGGATGGCGGTGCAGGCCTCGGCCACGCGGGCCACGGCGTTGATGTCGGAAAAGTCCAGCCCCGGGTGAATGCCCTGGGTGTAGAGGTTGAGGGCCAGGGTGACGATGTCCACGTTGCCGCTGCGCTCACCGTTGCCGAACAGGCAGCCTTCCACGCGGTCGGCCCCGGCCATTTGGGCCAGCTCGGCGGCGGCCACGCCGGTGCCCCGGTCGTTGTGCGGGTGCACGGACAGCACGATGTGTTCGCGCGGCACCAGGTGGCGGTGCATCCACTCGATCTGGTCGGCAAACACGTTGGGCGTGGCGTTTTCGACGGTGGTGGGCAGGTTGATGATGACGGGCCGCCCCGGGCCCACGCCCCAGGCGGTCAGCGCGGTCTGGCAGGCCTGGAGCGACACCTCCAGTTCGGTCATGCTGAAGGTTTCGGGCGAGTATTGCAGCGTCCATTGGGTGTCGGGCTGCTGGTCGGTGAGGCGCTTGAGGTAAGCCACGTGGTGGGCAATCAGGTGCATGACCTGCGGCACGTCCATGCCGAACACCACACGCCGCCACACGGGTGCGGTGGCGTTGTACAGGTGCACGATGGCGCGGGGGGCACCGCGCAGCGCCTCGACGGTGCGGGCAATGAGGTCTTCGCGCGACTGGGTCATGACCATGAGGGTCACGTCGTCGGGCACCAGGTTCTCGTCGATGAGGCGGCGCACAAAGTCGAAGTCGGTTTGCGAGGCGGCGGGAAAACCCACCTCAATTTCCTTGAACCCGATTTGCACCAGCAACTGGAACAGGCGCATCTTGCGCTCGCCGTTCATGGGTTCGAACAGGGCTTGGTTGCCGTCGCGCAGGTCGGTGGACAGCCAGCGCGGGGCACGGTTGATCACCTTGCCGGGCCAGGTGCGGTCGGCCATGGCCGCGGGGGCAAAGAGGGAAAAAGGACGGTATTTGGAAGACGGTTGGGCAAGCATGGGGGCTCCACGAATCGGGGCAACAAACGGGAAAAACAAGCGCAACACCCCCTGCAGCCCTTCGCGCATGAGGCGAAGGCTGGTTCGTGGGCCGGGGTCAGGGAGGTGTTGGGTGTGCGCTGAAGCAATCAGGCACAAGTGGCGAACGCAGGCAGACCCCGGCCAAGCACTAGGCTTAGCGGCAGGGACAGGGTTAGCAGGCGTTGCATGGGCGAAGACTATACACGCCACAGGTGGAAGGCGCATAATTCGCCAAATACCGTACAAATGGTTTGTACGTTTTACGGAGATGCCCCATGCCCCTGATTGACAACCCGCAGCCCCCTGCAACAGCTTCTGCGGCTGCCCCTGCAGCCAACGCATCCGCAGCACCAGCCACCACCCCGGCAGCCCCCAAGGCCCGCAAGCCCGCTGCACGCAAAGCCGCCCCCAAAGCCCTGGCCCCAGCCTCGGCTCCTGCCCCGGTGACCAAGGCCGCCCCGCCAGCCAAAGCAACGACAAAAGCAGTCGCGAAAACAGCCACCAAGGCAGCACCAAAGGCCCCCGCCAAAGCTGCGCCCAAAGCATCCCCCAAGGCGGTCTCCACGACCGTGGCCAAACCTGCCGCCAAGGTGGCGCCCAAAGCGGCAGCCAAGCCGGTGGCCAAACCACTGGCAAAGCCTGTGGTCAAGTCCGTGAAGGTGCCCAAGCCGCCCAAGGCCCCCAAACCCGTCAAGGTGGAAGACACCAAGCCCGCCAAGGTGAAGCTGGTGCGCGACACCTTCACCTTCCCCTCCACCGACTACGAGCAACTGGCCGCCCTGAAAAAGCGTGCCCTGGCACTGGGTCAGGAGGTGAAAAAGGGTGAACTGGTGCGTGCCGGTCTGGCGTTGCTGTCCGCCTTGGGCGATGCGGCCCTGAAGGCCAGCCTGGGCAAGGTGGAGCGCCTGAAAACGGGTCGCCCCAAGAAGTGACGATGAAGGCCATTGCCGTCGTCAACCCCAAAGGGGGTGCGGGCAAGTCCACCCTGGCCACCAACCTGGCGGGCCACCTGGCCCGGCAGGGGGCGGGGGTGATGCTGGGTGACGTGGATCGCCAGCTGTCCAGCCGCCATTGGCTGGCCGCCCGCGACGAGGGCCTGCCCCGCATTGAAACCTGGGAGATCGGCCCGGACGACATCGCCCGCCCGCCCAAGGGCCTGTGGCGTGCGGTGCTGGACACCCCCGCGGGCCTGAGCGGCAAGGCGCTGGAAAAAGTGGTGAAGGCCTCGTCCAAGCTGGTGGTGCCAGTGCTGCCCTCGCCTTTCGACCTGTGGGCCACCCAGGCTTTTCTGGACGAGGTGCTGGCCATCAAACGCGTGGCCAACGGCAAGGCCGACGTGGCCATTGTGGGCATGCGCGTGCAGCCCCACACCCGGGCGGCAGACGAGTTGCGGGCCTTTTTTGCCCGCCAAGGCATCCCCGCGGTGGCCACCATCCGCGCCACCCAGCTCTACCCCCGGTTGGCCCTGCTGGGGCAATCCATTTTTGATGTGAACGAATCCCTGGCCCGGCGGGAGCTGGAAGACTGGCAGCCCCTGCTGGACTGGCTGGCGCGGGATTGAGGACGGCGCGGCAACCTACCCCCCAAACGCTACGCGCCCATCTGGCGCTGCGCTTGGGCCACGCGGCGCTTTTCAAAGTAGGTGAGCGACAGGTAGGTCATCACCCCGATCAGGGCCGAGCCCACCGCAAACGCGCCATAGGCCACGGGCCACGGAATGCCCTGGGTCATCATCGAAAACTCAGACATGCCGCCCATGCCCGCCAGGATGTTGACCGGCATGAACACCACGCTCAGCACGGTGAGCTGGCTCACGCGCTTGTTCTGGTTGATGTTGATGGCACCGATGGTGGCGTCCATCAGGAAGTTGATCTTGTCGAACAGGAACGAGGTGTGGCTGTTGAGCGACTCGATGTTGCGCAAAATTTGCCGCGCGTCCTCCAGCTGGGTGAGCGACAGCAGCCTGCCGCGGATGAGGAAGTTGAGCGCCCGCTGCGTGTCCAAAATGTTGCTGCGGATGCGGCCATTCACGTCTTCCTCGTCACCAATCTGGGCCAGGATGTGGGCGGCCTGCTGGTCGCTGATGGCGCCGTTGAGCACGGTGCGGCCAATCTTGCCCAGCGTGGCGTAGATGTTTTCCAGGGTGTCGGCAGAGCCTTCCACGTCGGCACCGTACAGGTCTAGCAACACGTCCACCGCATCGTTCACGTAGTTGGGCTGGCTTTTGGCCAGCCGCTTTTGCAGGCGGAACACGGGCAGTTCTTCGCTGCGCACGCTGAACAGAATGCCCTGGTGCAGGATGAAGGCCACGGCCACGCTGGGCGAGTCGCCGGTGCGGTCCCGCAGGAAGTTGGAGTGCAGGTGGATTTCGTCCTGCTCGTCGATGTGGAAGCGGGCACTCACCTCCAGCTCGGTGGCGTCCAGCGGGGCAGACAAGGTCACCTGGAAATGCTCGCCAATGAGGGCCATTTCGGCCTTGGAGGCATTGACCAAATCCACCCAAATGGGGCTGACGCCATCCAGGTCCTGGCGGCAGGCCACGGTCACGGGTTGGAGGCGACCATCCTCCAGCACATACACCCCCACCTTGGTGGCCGAGATGTCGGGCACGCGCCCGGGGGCCAGGGTTTCGCGCCGCTCGGGCGGGAGTTCCCACAACACGTCGTTGGTGAGCTCGGGCGACAGCTTGTGCCACAGGGCGAGGGCCGCGTCGTCGGGCAGCTCGTCCAGCACCTGGGCAATTTCAATGGCGCTGAGGCCTTTGAGGGCGTTTTGCAGTTCCACGTCGTGCTGTTTGTGCAGGAGGAACTCCACCACATCCTGGCGGGAGGCGTGCTGGTTTTTCACCATTTGATCGACCAGTTTTTGCTTGGTCAGCAGATCCAGGAGTTTGTCGGCAAGCAGGGGCATCGGGCCATTGTCATCAGGGATGTGTCACTGTCTTGACACGGGCTTGTGCCTGGCTGCTTACACTGGTTTGCATGACACAGCCCACCGACTACACCCCGCCCCGCGTCTGGACCTGGCAGCCCGCCGACCCCGCCACCGGCGGTCGGTTTGCCAACATCAACCGCCCCATTGCCGGCCCCACCCACGACAAAGAGCTGCCGGTGGGCAAGCACCCCTTGCAGCTGTACTCGCTGGCCACGCCCAACGGCGTGAAGGTGGGGGTGATGCTGGAGGAGTTGCTGGCCCTGGGCCACCCAGGTGCCGAGTACGACGCCTGGCTGATCCGCATCCACGAGGGTGAGCAGTTCGGCAGCGGGTTTGTGGGCGTCAACCCCAACTCCAAAATCCCGGCCTTGCTGGACCGCAGTGGGCCGGAGCCGGTGCGGGTGTTCGAGTCCGGGGCCATCCTGCTGTACCTGGCCGAAAAGTTCGGGGCACTGCTGCCCAGCGGTGCGCACAAGGCCGAATGCCTGTCGTGGCTGTTCTGGCAAATGGGCAGTGCGCCGTACCTGGGTGGGGGGTTTGGCCACTTCTACGCCTACGCCCCCGCCAAGTGGGAGTACCCCATCAACCGCTTTGCCATGGAGGCCAAGCGGCAAATGGACGTGCTCAACCGCCGTCTGGCCGAAAGCCGCTACCTGGCTGGAGACGACTACACCATTGCCGACATTGCCGTGTGGCCCTGGTATGGCGCGTTGGCCAAGGGTTTGCTGTACGAGGCGGGGGAATTCTTGTCGGTGCACGAGTACACACACGTGGTGCGCTGGGCGGACGAGATTGCCCAACGCCCCGCCGTGCAGCGGGGCCGTTTGGTCACCAAGGTGCCCGCCGCATGAGCACCCTGACGCTGTACGACTGCGCCACCGCCCCCAGCCCGCGCCGGGCGCGCATTCTGCTGGCGGAGAAAGGCATTCCCCATCAAACGGTGCAGGTGGATTTGCGCAACGGCGAGCAACTGGGCGAGGCGTTTCGAGCCATCAACCCCCAATGCACCGTGCCCGCCCTGGTGCTGGACAACGGGCAGGTGCTGACCGACAACGCGGCCATCATCGCCTACGCCGAGGCGCACCAACCGCATCCGCCACTGCTGGGCACCACCCCGACCGAGAAGGCCCAAGTGGCCAGCTGGCAATGGCGTGCCGAGTTTGAAGGCCTGCTGGCCGTGGCCGAAGCCTTGCGCAACGGCTCACCGGCCATGGCCAACCGGGCGCTGCCCGGGCCGGTGAACTACCCGCAAATCCCCGAACTGGCACAACGCGGGGTGGCCCGCATCCAGCAGTTTTTTGACACCTTGGACCAGCAGCTGGCCCAGCACCCGTTTGTGGCCGGGTCAAGCTTCAGCGTGGCCGACATCACCGCCGTGGTGGCGGTGGACTTTGCGCGGGTCGTCAAGCAGCGGCCCGATGAGCAGCGCCACCCTCACCTGCTGCGCTGGCGCGCGCTCATGGCGCAGCGGCCTTCCATGGCGCTGTGACAACCTCAGTGCTTGCCGTGTCCGTTGCCACCGCCATTGCCGCCACCGTGGCCATTGCTGCGGCCATGGCCTTTGCCAGGGTTGGCGGAATCGTCGCCAACGTTCGGCGCGGCACCGGTCAACTGGAACTCACCCCGCTTGAGGGCGTGGAACTCGGGTGATCCGGGTTTGATGCCCATCTCCTTGGCCACCACACCCCAGCCCTTGCCCTTGTTGGCTTTGTAGGTCCCCAGCACCCGGTCGTGGGGCTGGTGGGTCATTTGCCCCAACTGGAACACCATGTAGGCGTCCGCCGGGGTGGGCACCGACGACATGACCACCCGCACTTGCGCGTCGGGCACCCCGAACTGCGCACTGATGCGTGCCGAAAAACCATCCCGATCCGCACGGGCTTGCACGTTCAGGTTGGACAGAAACCCGTCCAAGCCCCCTGTGGCCGCCAAGGCCAAGGTGCTGCAACCCAAAAACAAGGCACTGGAGACGATGAATTTTTTCATGGTGAATGGCAAAAGAATGTTCAAAAAATGAACGAAAAATTCGAACACCTCAATCCTATCGCCGTCGCCACACCCAACACCTGGCCCTTTACAACCCCTTACAACGTGCATCCTCGCGGCAGCATGGGTCAGAGGCTCGCCCGCCTTCACAGGGCGGCATGACAATAGCCCCGCGTTTCACTTCCGTTGACCCACCTTGAACACCCGCCACTCACTGGATGCCCGCGCCTTGGGCCTGATGGTCATGCTCTGCCTGTTGTGGAGCCTGCAGCAAATCACCCTCAAAGCCACCGCGGCCGACTTCTCGCCCATGCTGCACATTGGGGTGCGCTCTGGCTTGTCTGCGGCCCTGGTGGCGTTGTTGATGCTGTGGCGGGGCGAACGGCTGACCGTGGCCCAGGGCGTCTGGCGGCTGGGCATGCTGGCCGGCGCATTGTTTGCCGTGGAATACCTGTTGGTGGCCGAGGCGCTGCGGCTCACGTCTGCGGCCCATGTGGTCGTGTTCCTGTACACCTCCCCTCTGTTTGCGGCGCTGGGCTTGCACTGGAAACTGCCCGCAGAGCGGCTGGCCCCTTTGCAATGGCTGGGTATTGCTCTGGCGTTTGCGGGTGTGGCCGTGGCGTTCTTGCTGCGCACCCCGCACGCGCCCGGCCCGGAACAACACATGCTGCTGGGCGATGCGCTGGCGCTGTTGGGCGGCGCATCGTGGGGGGCCACCACGGTGGTGATCCGCACCACCCGCATCAACAGCCTGCCCGCCACCCAAAGCCTGCTGTACCAGTTGTTGATGGCGTTTGCGCTGCTGGTGCCCGTGGCGCTGTGGACCGGGCAGAACACCTTCCACCCCACCCCCGCGGTGCTGGCCAACCTGGCGTTTCAGGCGGTGATCGTCGCGTTCCTCAGCTTCTTGCTGTGGTTCTGGCTGCTGGGCAAGTACCTGGCCTCGCGGCTGGGTGTGCTGACGTTCATGACCCCCATGTTTGGGGTGGTGCTGGGCGCATGGTTGCTGAGTGAGCCGATTGAGGGCAGCTTCATGGCCGGGGCGGCCTTGGTGCTGAGCGGCGTGGGCTTGGTCAGTGGCCACGGCTGGTTGATGCAAATCATCAAAAAACGCAGCACTGCATGACGCCATTAAAGCGCCAGAGGCATTTTTCATTCACAAAAATGGAGGCATGCCTTCAACCCCATGCGCGCTGTTAGCATGGATACACCCTTCCCCCAACCGAAAGCACCCTTTGGCAACACCGAACTACGGCTACGAAAAACGTCAACGCGAACTGGCCAAGAAGCGCAAAGCGGAAGAAAAACTCAAACTCAAAGAAGAGCGCAAGAAGAACCCGGTCCCTGAGTCCGGCACTGAAACCGACCCTGAGGCCAGTGACACCCCTCAAAATGAAAATCAGAAATAAAATTTGATTTTCAAAAAATATAAAGTCATAATACGTCACCAACGGCGGATCGGCACATCGCTCAGTCCGCCGTTTTCACAGGTCCTCCAGCACGCTGCGTGGACCTTGAAGGCGACACCTCTGTCGCCACTGGGCCTTGACCTGTGAGCTGCAGGTCTGGCCTTCATTTTCCCCAGCTCGTTGCAGCCAGCGCCAATTGCGCCACGCTGCATTTGCATTCCATTGATTCAAGAAATTTCCGTCCCCCTGGGCAAGTTTGTGGTTTCGCCCGCCACCCATCAGACCGAGTCCGGCACCTTCCGTGCCTCGGTCACCGTGTCCAGCGGACACGGCATGGCCACCCGACACCGGGTCTACCGTTTTGACACCCTGTTCGCCACACCCGAGGCCGCTCGGATGTACGCGCTCACCCAGGGCACGCTGCAAGTCCAGCCCGCGTGAACCCGCTTTTCATTTCTCCCTCTTTTCAGAAAGACATCACCATGAACAAAAAAATCTACGTTGGCAACCTGCCCTACTCCGTTGACGACCAAGCCCTTCAGCACAACTTTTCCGAGTACGGCACCGTGGCCTCTGCCCGGGTCATGACCGACCGTGAAAGCGGTCGCTCCAAGGGCTTTGGGTTTGTGGAAATGGGCTCGGCCGATCAGGCAGAGGCCGCCATCGCCGGGCTCAATGGCATGTCGGTGGGCGGTCGCTCCATCGTGGTCAACCTGTCGCGCCCCAAGTGACACCCCCGCGGCGGATGCACACGGTGGCAGTCACTGCACCGGTGCGCCGCCCTGGTACCAGCGGGCCAACAGGGCCCGTTCGTCATCGGTGATGCCGGTGGCGTTGTTCATGGGCATTTGCCGGGTTACCACTGCTTGCTGGTACACCGCTTGCGCATTGACCTTGAGTGTTTCCGCCCGGTCAAGGCGGATGTTCTTCATCTGCGTGGTCTCGCCATGGCAGGTGTAACACCGCTGGGCAAACACCTCACGCACCTGGGCGTAGGTCACCGCCTCTGCCTGGGCTGACCCCGCCCGAGCCGACGGGGTCTGGGGTGCAGGCGCCAAGGCCACCAACGTGGCCAGAATGAGCCCCCCCCCCACCACGGCATAACCCACCGGATTGCCGTTGCGCCCCAACTTGTGGCCATGGCGCATGACAAAGTACTGCCGAATCAGCGCCCCCGCCAGCATCATCACCACCAAAATGGCCCAGTTCTGCCGGTGCGTGTACAAGAAACTGTAGTGGTTGCTCAGCATCGCAAACAGCACGGGCAACGTGAAGTAGGTGTTGTGCACGCTGCGCTGCTTGCCCCGTTTGCCATGAATGGCCAAAGACGCCGGGTCCACCGCCAGGCCCGAGGTCATGGCAGCCACCACCTTGCGTTGGCCTGGAATGATCCAGAAGAACACGTTCGCACTCATAGCGGTGGCGATCATGGCGCCCACCAGCAAAAACGCGGCGCGGCCTGCAAACAACTGGGTGGCCGCCCACGCCGCCAGCGCGATGACCAGGAACACCAGCCCCCCCACGATGGCGTCGCCCTTGTCCCGGAACCCAAACACCCGGCAAATGGTGTCGTAAATCAGCCAGAACGCCACCAGAAAACCCAAGGCCGCGGCAATGGCCGTGGCGGGTGCCCAGTCGTACACCGATTTGTCAATCAGGTAGGTGCCTGCGTTGAACAGGTACAGCACCGTGAACAGTGCAAACCCCGACAACCAGGTGGAGTAGCTCTCCCAATAAAACCAATGCAGGTGGGTGTGGATTTTCTTGGGCGCCACCATGTACTTCTGGGGGTTGTAGAACCCACCGCCATGCACGGCCCACATGGCCCCATCCACGCCTTTTTCCAACAAGTCAGGGGATGTGGGTTTGATCAGGTTGTTGTCCAGAAAGACAAAGTAGAACGACGACCCGATCCAGGCGATGGCGGTGATGACGTGCAGCCACCGCAACAAGAGGTTGGCCCAATCCAGCAGGTAAATGTCCAAAACGGTTCTCCGAACTGTTCACCACCGCGGGCGCTGTGAACAGGCAAGGGGGTCGCGCATCGCCAATGACAACATCAACGGGTGCACCGCTGCGACCAAATTCAAAAGTGTATACAGCTTACCGAATCACAACCCCAGCACTTGCAACAACTGTGCCGCGACCGACGCGGCGATGACCTCCGGCTGCTTGCCCCGAATGCCCGGCAGGCCGATGGGACAACACACACCGTCGCATTCCGCTTCGGAGAAACCCCGTGCTTGCAAACGGTGCCGGAAGCTGGCCCATTTGGTACGGCTGCCGATCAAGCCCACCCAGGGCAGATCGTTGCGCAAGCGCTGGCGCATCAGGCACTCGGACACGATGTCCAGGTCCTCCGCATGGCTGAAGCTCATGATCACCACGGCAGACCCCGCGGCCAGCCCATGAACCGCCCGATGCACCGGTTCCGAATGCTCGCACTGCACGGCGGAAGGCACATCGCGCGGGAAAATGCCTTCACGGCTGTCAATCCAAGTCAGTTGCACAGGCAAAGGCACCAGGGCTCGCACCAGCGCCTGTCCCACATGCCCCCCACCAAACAACACCACGGCGGCCAGCGGAGCCGTCAGGCGGTCCATCAACGTTGGCGCATCCGCAGCCCCAAGCCGCTCGCACAAAACGTGAACCACCCCGCCGCAACACTGTCCCAAGGAAGGGCCCAATGCACACCGATGCCGGGTTTGCAGCGCCTCGGTCCCGGCCAGCACCGCCCGGGCGTGGGCCAACAGCTGCCACTCCAGCTGGCCACCACCGATGGTGCCCTGCTGGGCATCGGGGAACACCACCATCCACGCGCCAGGCTCTCGCGGCGCGGACCCTTCCACTTGCACCACGGTCACCCAAATTGCGTCTTCCCGCTGCAAGCGGTTTTGCACCGAACTGAGTTCCAACACCACGTCACCTTTGTTTCGGGAACCCGCATTCTGTAACAGGGAGCACCTCACGTGCATGTGGGGCCATCATTCAGCACAAAGTGCATCACAATGACGCCCAAGATCATTTGGACTTCACAGGCATGCATCTCCAAACGCCCACCCCCAACAGCCCACGCCAATCGCTCTGGATGGCCTTGGTCGCCTCTGCAGCGGCTTTCCTGGCCGGTTGCGCCGCGCCGCTGCCGCCACCGCCCGTCGAGCCGACGCCCGAAGTCGCCCCCCCGCCCGTGGTGGAAGCCCCCAAAGAAGTGCCCCCCGATCCGGGCTCGCTGTCGTATGCCAAATCGGCCCGCGAGTACCGCAAAGACGCAGCCTCCCACCTCTATGCAGGCAATGCCGAACGCATCTACAAAGGCCGCATGCCTCCCCTGCTGTACGCGGTAGGTGTGTTGCAGGTGGAGTTGGACCCGCGTGGCATGGTCAGCCGCCTGAACTGGATGCGTGCGCCCAACCACGCGCCGGAGGTGATTGCAGAAATCGAGCGCACGGTTCGCAAGGCCCAGCCCTACCCGGTGGCCGTGAACTTGGGGCAAGTCACCTACACCGACACTTGGCTGTGGCACAAGAGTGGCCGCTTCCAGCTGGACACCTTGACGGAAGGTCAGGACGGGGTGGTGCCCAGCACCAAGGTTTCGGCCGCCAACAACAAAGCGGCGACGGCCAAAGTGGGCAAGCCCACCAAGCCCGGCAAACCCCTGCCCGTGGCCACCAACTAAGGGAAAACTGGCCTGCCCGGAGGGAATCGAACCCCCGACCCACGGCTTAGAAGGCCGTTGCTCTATCCAACTGAGCTACGGGCAGAGAAGCTGGTGCCAGGCGAAAAAAAAGCCAACTCATTCGGGTTGGCTTTTTGCCTTCAAAAAGACTTGGTCGGGGCGGCGGGATTCGAACTCGCGACCCTCTGCTCCCAAAGCAGATGCGCTACCAGACTGCGCTACGCCCCGACAAGCCTTACATTGTAACCTGTTCCGCAGGCAAAATTTCAGAAGTCTGAAGCAACTGCATCGGCCAAGCGTTGTGCGCAGCTGGTCGCCAGGCCTTCATCACGGGCTTCCACCATCAGGCGCAGCAGGGGTTCGGTTCCACTGGGTCTCACCAGCACCCGCCCTTCGTCGCCCAACAAGGTCTTGACCGACTCCACCTCGCTGGACAGCCGTTGGCTTCGCGTCCAGTCAAAACCCATCGGCAGGCGCACGTTGACCATGTGCTGAGGGAACAGGTCCACCCCTGACAGCAACCCGGGCAGCGGTTGACCGATGCGGGCCATGGCCATCAGCACTTGCAAGGCCGACACCAGGCCATCGCCTGTGGTGTGCCGATCCAAGGTGAGCAAGTGGCCTGAACCTTCCCCTCCCAACACCCAGTTTCGCTTTTCCAGTTCTTCCAGCACGTACCGGTCGCCCACTTTGGCTCTGACAAACTCGAAACCCTGCCGACGAAGCGCCATTTCAACAGCCATGTTGGTCATCAGGGTCCCCACCACGCCGCCCAGCTCCGGCCCAGGCTGCATACCCCTAGACACCATGCGATGGCGCCGCTCCTGGGCCAGCACGTACAGCAACTCGTCGCCGTTGTAGACGCGCCCAGTGCCATCGACCAACAGCACACGGTCGGCGTCACCATCCAACGCCACCCCCAGGTCGGCACCGTGGGTCAGCACCGCCTGCACCAGTGCTTCGGGGTGGGTGGCCCCCACCCCTTTGTTGATGTTGAGCCCATCCGGGCTGCAACCAATGGACACGACCTCGGCCCCCAGCTCATGGAACACCTTGGGCGCTATCTGGTAGGCCGCGCCGTGGGCAGCGTCCACCACGATCTTCAGGCCCTTGAGCGTGAGGTCGTTGGGGTAGGTGCTTTTGCAAAACTCGATGTAGCGCCCGGCGGCATCGTCCAAGCGGCGCGCCTTGCCCAAGCGAGCTGAATCCACCCACACCGGCGGCTCTTCAAGCGCCTGTTCCACCGCCAGCTCCCAGGCATCGGGCAGCTTGGCCCCCTGGTCGTTGAAGAACTTGATGCCGTTGTCGGCAAACGGGTTGTGGCTGGCGCTGATGACCACCCCCAGACTGGCCCGCTGGGCCCGTGTGAGGTAGGCCACGGCCGGCGTGGGCACCGGGCCCAGCAGCATCACGTCCACGCCTGCCGAGTTGAAACCGGATTCCAACGCGCTTTCCAACATGTAGCCCGAAATGCGCGTGTCCTTGCCAATGAGCACCGTGGGGTGGCTTTCCGTGCGCTTGAGCACACGCCCCACGGCATGGGCCAGTTTCAACACAAAGTCGGGGGTGATGGGGGCCTGCCCCACCGTGCCCCGGATGCCATCGGTACCGAAAAATTGTCTGCTCATGTTTTGCTTTCTCTCTCCACTCCATGGACGGCCGACCACACGGCCAGCGCCTGGGCGGTCTCCTTCACATCATGCACCCGCACCACGCGGGCGCCCTGCTGCACCGCCAGCACGGCAGCGGTGACACTGGCCACCCGGCGCCCTTCGGCCACCGCGGGGCCTGAGGCTTGAGCCCCGCCATCCCCCAGCACCCAACCCAGGGTGCTCTTGCGCGACCATCCCGCCAACACGGGACAACCCAGCGCCAACAGCCGTTTCTGGTGGGTCAGCAAACTCAGGTTTTGGGGCGGGGTCTTGCCAAAACCGATGCCCGGGTCCACGGAGATCCGATCCAAAACAACCCCTGCCGCTTTCAACGCGGACACTCTTTGCTGCAAAAAATGAAGCACTTCATCCACCACGTCGCCCGCCATGGGCTGGAGCTGCATGGTTTGAGGGTCGCGGTGCATGTGCATCAGGCAGACCCCACACGAGGGATGGGCTGCCACCACATCCAAGGCCGTGGGTGATCCGGCCTGCACAGGCGGATGCCGCAGCGCCCAAATGTCGTTGACGATGTCAGCCCCCACATCCAGGGCCGCACGCATCACCTCGGGCTTGTAGGTGTCGATGGACAGGGGCACCCCCAACTTGACCGCCTCGGTCAACACGGGCATCAACCGCGCCAGTTCCTCGTCCAACGGCACGGGCTGCGCACCGGGGCGGGTGGATTCTGCCCCCAGGTCCAAGATGTGCGCGCCGTCGGCCAGCAACTGCTCGCAACGGGCCAGCGCCTGCTGCGCCGATGCCGCCACCCCGCCATCGGAAAACGAATCCGGCGTGAGGTTGACGATGCCCATGACCAG
>DASUON010000175.1:0-5749 GCA_036276615.1 Burkholderiaceae bacterium | reverse complement strand
GTTGCCTAAAGACTTGCTCATCTTGCGGCCCTGGCTGTCCACCGTGAAGCCGTGCGTGAGCAGGCCGCGGTAGGGCGCGCGGTCGTACAGCGCGCAGGCCAGCAGCAGGCTGCTGTGGAACCAGCCGCGGTGCTGGTCGTGGCCCTCGAGGTAGAGGTCGGCCTCGGGCCCGGTCTCGTGGTGGCCCTCGGCATGGGTACCGCGCAGCACGTGCCAGAAGGTCGAGCCCGAGTCGAACCAGACCTCCAGGATGTCGCTGCTCTTGGTGTAGTGCGGCGCGTCTTCCGCGCCGAGGATGTCCTCGACCGTGACGCGGCTCCAGGCCTCGATGCCGCCGCGCTCGACGATGTCGGCAGCGCGGTCGAGGATCTCCATCGTGCGCGGGTGCAGCTCGCCCGACTCCTTGTGCAGGAAGAACGGCAGCGGCACCCCCCAGCTGCGCTGGCGGCTGATGCACCAGTCGGGCCGGTTGGCGATCATGTCGCGCAGCCGCGCCTGGCCGTTCTGCGGATAGAAGCCGGTCTGCTCGATGGCGGCCAGCGCCATCTGGCGCAGGGTCTGCGGCGCCTTGTCCTTGGTGAACACGCCCTCGCCCTCGTCCATGCGGACGAACCACTGCGCCGCGGCGCGGTAGATCACCGGCGTCTTGTGCCGCCAGCAGTGCGGGTAGCTGTGGGTGATGACTTCGGTGGCCATCAACCGACCGTGCTCGCGCAGGGTGTCGATGATGACGGGGCAGGCCTTCCAGATGTTCATGCCGCCGAACAGGGGCAGTTCGGCCTCGTACTGGCCGTTGCCCTGCACGGGGTTGAGGATGTCGTCGTAGGCAAAACCGTTGGCCACGCAGCTGTTGAAGTCGTCCACGCCATAGGCGGGTGACGAATGCACGATGCCGGTGCCGTCGTCTGCCGTGGCGTAGTCGGCCAGGAACACGGGCGACAGGCGGTTGTAGCCCTCGTGCACATGCGCCAGCGGGTGGCGGAAATTGATTTTCTCCAGCTTGGCCCCCTGGGCGCGGGCCACCACATGGCCTTCCAGACCGTAGCGGCCCAGGCACTTCTCCACCAGGGAATCGGCCAGGATCAGCAGGCCCTTGGGCGTGTCCACCAGGGCGTAGACCAGCTCGGGGTTGAGGTTGAGCGCCTGGTTGGCGGGAATGGTCCACGCGGTGGTGGTCCAGATGACCACAAACGCCTCTTTGCTCAGCCCATGCAAGCCGAAGGCGGCGGCCAGCTTGTCGGGCTCGGCGCAGGGGAAGGCCACGTCCAGCGTCTGGCTCTTCTTGTCCTGGTATTCGATCTCGAACTCGGCGAGTGATGACCCGCAGTCAAAACACCAGTACACGGGCTTCAGGCCCCGGTACACGAAGCCCCGTTCCATCACGCGCTTGAAGGCGCGGATTTCGTTGGCTTCGGTCGCAAAGTCCATGGTGCGGTAGGGCTTGTCCCACTGGCCCAGCACGCCCAGGCGTTTGAAGTCGGCCATCTGTTGCGCAATTTGCTCGGTGGCAAAGGCACGGGCCTTGGCCTGCATGTCGTCGCGGCTCAGGTTGCGGCCATGCAGCTTTTCGATGGCGTTTTCGATGGGCAGGCCGTGGCAGTCCCAGCCGGGGATGTACTGCGCGTCCAGGCCCTTGAGTTGGCGGGCCTTGACGATCATGTCCTTCAGCACCTTGTTCACCGCGTGGCCGATGTGGATCTGGCCGTTGGCATAGGGCGGGCCGTCGTGCAGGATGAACTTCGGTGCACCTTCACGTGCCTGGCGCAGCTTGGCGTACAGGCCGTTGTCGTCCCAGGCCTTCACCCAACCCGGCTCGCGCTTGGGCAGGTCGCCGCGCATGGGGAAAGGGGTGTCGGGCAGGTTGAGGGTGCTGCGGTATTCGGGTTTGGCGTCGGACATGGTGGGTGAAAACGGCGGTGGGCAGGCAATGCCCTGGACAACGGGGCCCCGTGTCGGCAACGGGGAGGAAGCGCATGGCGCGGCAGGGGCTTGTGGTTCCGGCCCGGCACCGGCCCGGCACGGCAAGCGTGGGGCGGGCGTTAAATTCGGTCGCGCGTGGTCTGGCGACGGGTCTGGGTGTGGGAGTCGGCGAAAAACGCACGAGCGTCGTCGCAGTCCTTGGCGATGCCCTGGGTCAGGGCGTCCAGACTGTCGTACTTCAGTTCGTCATGCAGTTTGTGCAGCAGCTCCACGCGCACAATTTTACCGTAGGCCTCCTGGCGGGCCACCTCGTCGGGCCAGCTCAGGCAGTGGGTTTCCAGCAGCACGCGGCCCCCGTTCACGTCGTCGGGGTCCAGCGAGGGGCGAACGCCCAGGTTGGCCACGCCGGGCAGCGGTGGGGCCGAGGGGTCGGGGTGCAGGCCGTGCACCTGCACCGCAAAAATGCCGCTGGCCGCCGGTTTCCAGTGGGAGAACCGCAGGTTGAGGGTGCGAAAACCGTCGCCCTTGCCCGGGGCGCTGGCCCCCAGTTCGCGGCCCAGCTTGCGGCCATGCACCACATGGCCCGAGATGCTGTAGGGCCTGCCCAACAAGGCGGCCACATCGTTCATGCGGCCCTGGGCCAGGGCGTCGCGCACGGCGGAGCTGGACACGCGCAGGCTGTGCACCTCGTAGGACTGCATGCGCGCCACGTCAAACCCGCCGGCTTCGCCTGCGGCGTCCAGCATGGCGTAGTCGCCCTGGCGGCCCGCGCCAAAGCGGAAATCGTCACCCACCAGCACATAACGGGCGTTGAGCCCGCGCACCAGCGTGTCCTCAATGAACGACTGGGCCGTTTGCGCGGCCAGCCGAGCGTCGAAGGGCATGATCAGGCACTCGTCCACGCCACAGCGTTGCAGCTCGGTGAGCTTGTCGCGCAGGGTGGCGATGCGGGCCGGGGCCAGGTCGGGCTTGTGGTGTGCCCCGGCGAAGTAGTCGCGCGGGTGGGGCTCGAAGGTCATCACGCAGCTGCGCAGGCCGCGGTGGCGGGCTTCGTTGATCAGCAGCGCCAGCATGGCCTGGTGGCCCCGGTGCACGCCGTCGAAGTTGCCGATGGTGATGGCCCGTCCCACTGCGCCCGCGGTCAGCGGGGCGGGCTTGAGGTGGGGGTGGCCGCGAAGGATGTTCATGGCCCCCGATTGTGCCCGCTCAGGCGAAAACGCCCGCCGTCTCCTGCAGGCCGTCGCTCAGCACGCTCAGGTGGTGCAGGGTGTCGCCCAGGGTCATTTCCATCTGGGTCAGGCGCTTGAAGCAGTGGCTGACGATGTACTCGTCGGTCACGCCGATGCCGCCGTGCAGTTGCACCGCCTGCTGGCCCACAAACCGCATGCTCTGGCCCAGTTGCACCTTGGCGCGGGCCATGGCCAGGCGGCGTTCGTCGGCGGGTGCGCCCAGCTTCAGCGTGGCGTAGTAGCTCATGCTGCGGGCCAGTTCCAGCTGCATTTTCATGTCGGCCAGGCGGTGGCGCAGGGCCTGGAAGCTGCCGATCAGCACGCCGAACTGCTTGCGGGTGTTGAGGTACTCGGCGGTCAGGGCAAACACCTTGTCCATCACGCCCACGGCCTCGGCGCACAACGCAGCCACTCCCACGTCGGTGGCCAGTTGCAGGGCGGTGAGGCCGTCGCGGGTGATGAGTTGGGCCGGGGCGTTGTCCAGCACCAGGTTGGCGGCGCGGCTGCCGTCCTGACAGAGGTGACCCGCGGTGCTGACACCCGTGGCCCCACGCTCCACCAGGAACAGGGCCAGTTGGCCGTCCAGCTGGGCAGGGACGATCCAGGCCTGGGCCTGGTCGCCCGCGGGTACCATGTTTTTGGTAGCAGTCAGTGCATATGCAGAAAGCGCTGGCAATGCTTTTGCTTCACAAACATCCAGCCGGTACCGGGCCTTGCGTTCCTGGTGGGCCAAGGCCACCAGGGCGTCACCCGAGGCGATGCGGGGCAGCCAGGTGGACTGGAGGTCGGCGGGCGCAAACTGGCTCAGCACGGCAGAGGCCACCAGGCATTGGGCGTAGGGCTCCACCACCAGGCCCTGGCCCAGCGTCTCCATGACCACCATGGCCTCGACCGGGCCCATGTCCATGCCGTCGTGGTCGGCGGGCACGCACAGGCCGGTCAGGCCCAGTTCGGCCAGTTCGCCCCAGGCCACGCGGTCGAAACCACCCTGGGCCACGATGCGGCGGCGGCGTTCGAAGGTGTAGGCCTTGTCCACCCAGCGGGAGACGGCATCGCGCAGTTGCTGCTGGTCGTCGGAAAAATCAAAGTCCATGGTGTCTCCTGATTCGCTTCAGCCCAGCACGGTCTGCGCGACGATGTTGCGTTGCACTTCGTTGCTGCCACCGTAGATGGTGGTCTTGCGGTAATTGAAGTAGGTGCTGGCCAGCGGGGCGTTGGCCAGGTTGCCGCCGGGGAACTCCGACAGGCCCAGTGCAGCGTCTCCCTGCCAACCGGCTTCCATGGCGTCGAAGATGAAAGGCAGGCTGTACGGACCGGCGGCCAGCATCATCAGCTCGGCGTAGCGCTGCTGGATTTCACTGCCACGGATCTTCAGCAGCCCGGCCAGGTCCAGCGAGGGCTTGCCCGAGCGCTCGGCACTCAGCACGCGCAGCACCAGCATTTCCAGCGCCACGATGTCCACCTCCAGCAGGGCGATCTGGTCGCGAAAGCGGCTGTCTTCCCACACGCCTTCGGCCTTGGCAATGCGTTTCAGGCGTTCCAGCTCGCGTTTGGATCGGTTCACGTCGGCGATGTTGGTGCGCTCGTGGGCCAGCAGGTGTTTGGCGTAGTGCCAGCCCTTGTTTTCCTCGCCAATCAGGTTCTCGGCGGGCACCTCGACGTTGTCGAAGAACACCTCGTTGACCTCGCACTCGCCATCCAGCAGCTTGATGGGGCGCACCGTCACGCCCGGGCTTTTCATGTCCACCAGCAGGAAGCTGATGCCGGCCTGGGGTTTGACCTCGGTGTTGGTGCGCACCAGGCAGAAGATCCACTCGCCGTACTGGCCCAGCGTGGTCCAGGTCTTCTGGCCGTTGACGATGTAGTGGTCGCCCACCCGCTCGGCGCGGGTCTTGACGCTGGCCAGGTCGGAACCGGAGCCGGGCTCGCTGTAGCCCTGGCTCCACCACACCTCGCCGCTGGCGATGCCGGGCAAAAAGCGCTGCTGCTGCTCCGGGGTGCCAAAGGCCATGATGACCGGGGCCACCATCACCGGCCCGAAGGGCACGATGCGCGGCGCACCGGCCAGCGCACATTCTTCTTCGAACAAATGTTTTTGCACCGCGGTCCAGCCCGGGCCGCCGAATTGCCGGGGCCAGCCAAAGCCCAGCCAGCCCTTGGCCCCCAGGATCTTGGCCCAGCGTTGCAGGTCGTCGCGGCTCAGGCGCAGGGCGTTGTGCACCTTGTGGGCAATGTCGGCGGGCAGGTGGGCTCGCACCCAGGTGCGCACCTCTTCGCGAAACGCTTGTTCTTCGGGCGTGAAGGCCAGATCCATGCGCATGTCTCCATCGGCATTTGAAAGGAGACTTTTTTAGCACGGTCGTTCTGTTTTGGTCTGTCCACGGCGGGACAGACCAGGGTTTGTCCTGGGTCAGTCGCCGCTGGCAGGCGGGGTGAGCCCCAGCTGCTGGCACACGTCGGCCAGCGTGGCGCGCAGGGTGGACACCTCGGCCTCCAGCGCGGCCACCCGGCGGGTGAGGGCGATCACCTCGCCCTCGGTGGCGGTGGAGCCAGTGGCCCCCGCCTGGGCGGCCAGGGCCTGGGTGTCCACCGGGCCGCAC
>DASUON010000174.1:0-4594 GCA_036276615.1 Burkholderiaceae bacterium | reverse complement strand
ACGCGCTGGAGCTGCATGCCTCGCTGCGCCACGTCCAGCACCACGACGTGAATGGCGTGGTGGGTTCCCCATCCACGCTGGGTGGCCGCGGTGCCCAGGCCCTGGTGGGCGGCACCTGGACGGGGCCGGAGCAGGTCAGCCTGCTGGTCGAAGCCTGGCACGACGGCTTGCTGCCCCAGTCCCCGTTCAGTGCGCCCCGGCGCAACCTGTACGCCCGCCTGAGCAGCACTTTCGGGGCATGGCAGCCCGCGCTGGACGTGCTGTACCACCCTGCCGATGGGGGGCGGGTGTGGACGGCCAGCCTGGTGTGGCAGGGCGACCGGGTCAAGTGGGAGGGCGGTGCCCGGCTGAATGCAGGCCCCACCCGCGCATGGGTGCGACACGCGCCCCTGCGCCAGCAGGTGTACCTGATGGGAACATGGTCGTTCTGACGCGCTGGCTTGCCTTTTGGTGCGGGCAGTGGATACTGCGCCCAAAACCTCAGGGAACGCTTCAGGGTGAGCATGTGTTTGCGGCAACGTTTCATCTGGCTGAGCACGGTCGGCTACTTGGTCTTGGCACTGGGTTGGATCTTCCTGTCCGATCAGTTGCTGGGCTCGTTCGTGGACCTGGAGGCCGTCATCTGGCTGTCCACGGCCAAGGGCGTGTTTTTTGTGGTGGCCACGGCGGGGGTGTTTTTCCTGCTGATGCGGGCTGTGCCCGACAGCCGTGGGTCTGACGGGACGGGGGCGGCGGCGCGTTGGGTGGAGGTGCTGTCCACCGCCGTGCTGTCGCGTCGGCGCCCGCATGGGCTGGTGTGGGTGTTCGCCCTGTGCATTTCGGTGCTGATGCTGGCGGTGCGTCAGGGCATGGCCCAGGGGGCGCCCGATCGGCCCATGCTGATGCTGTTCATGTTCCCGATCATCCTGAGTGCGCTCATCGGCGGCCTGGGGCCGGGCCTGTTGTCCACCGCGGTGATGGCCGTGGGGGCTGACTGGTTGGCCATCAAACCGCTGGGCAGCCTGCGCATCGACTCCAGCCACGACCTGATCCAGTGGGCGTTCTTGTGCATCAACGGCGTGGTGGTGAGCTTCCTCAGCGAACTGGTGCGTCGCACCCTGGACAGGGCCCGCACCAGCGCCCATTTGCTGGATGTGGTGGCCCAGGGCACGTCCGACGCGGTGTTTGTCAAAGACCTGGCGGGCCGTTACATCCTGGTCAACCAGGCCGCAGCCGGTTTTGTCGGTAAACCGCAGGCCGACATCCTGGGCAAGGACGACAGTGCACTGTTCTCTCCCGAGTCGGCCGAGGTGCTTCGCCACAAGGATGCCGAGGTGCTGGCCCGTGGCGTCATTGGCACCCATACCGAGCGGCTGGAGGCCCGCGACGGTCGCCGCATGGTGTTCTGGGTCACCAAAGGCCCGGTGCGCGACGGCGACGGCGAGGTGGTGGGCCTGTTCGGCATTTCCCGCGACGTGACCGAGCGGGAAGACATGCTGGCCCAGTTGCAAGAGCGCGAGCAACGGCTGGCCCGGGTGCTGGAAGGCTCCAACCAGGGTTACTGGGACTGGAACATGGTCAGCGGCCACATCGAGCTGAGCCCCCGCTTTGAAACCATGCTGGGCTATGCCCCTGGTGCGCTGCAATTGACCACGCACACCTGGTCGCAGGTGATCCACCCGGACGACGTGCCCGATGTGACCGAGGCCATTCGTCGCCACAGCAGTGGCGAGGTGCCCGAACTGGACGTGGAAATGCGGGTGCGCACCGCCACCGGGGACTGGTGCTGGGTCCATTCCCGCGGGCGCATCGTGGCGCGGGATGCCGAGGGCGTGCCCCAGATGATGTCGGGCACCCACACCGACATCACCGAGCAAAAGCGCTACCGGTTGGCCTCGTCCGAGTCGGCCACCGTGCTCGACAGCCTGTACGAAGGCGTGATGGTGGTGGGGCTGGACCGCAAGGTGCTGCGGGTGAATCCGGCGTTCCAGCGCATCACGGGTTACGAGGCGGCCGAGGTGGTGGGCCAATCGCCGCGCATGTTGTCGTCGGGGCGGCATGGCACGGCGTTCTACCAGGCGCTGTGGGACTCGCTGGACCAGCGGGGCCATTGGCACGGCGAAATCTGGAACCGACGCAAGAACGGCGAGATTTACCCCGAGCTGCTGTCCATCTCGGCCATCCGCGACGAGCGGGGGCGGGTGCAGCATTTCGTGGGGGTGTTTTCGGACATCAGCCGCCTCAAGGCCCATGAGGTGGAGCTGTACAACATTGCCCATTTCGATGCCCTCACCGGCATGCCCAACCGGCTGCTGCTGGGGGACCGCCTGGCGCAGGCCTTGGCCCGCGCGCAACGCCAGGCCAACCTGCTGGCCGTGTGTTACCTGGACCTGGACGGGTTCAAGGGCATCAACGACGTGCACGGCCACGCGGTGGGTGACCGCTTGCTGGTGCAGGTGGCCGAGCGGCTCAAGCAGGCGTTGCGCGCCGATGACACCCTGGCCCGACTGGGGGGAGACGAGTTCGTGCTGCTGATGTCCGACCTGTCCACCCAGGCCGAGGGCCTGGCGGCGGCGGAGCAGGTGCTGAAAACCATTGCCGAGCCTGTGGCGCTGGAGGGCCTGGTGCTCAACGTGTCGGCCAGCCTGGGCCTGACCCTGTACCCCCAGGATGCGTCCGACGCCGACACCCTGCTGCGCCATGCCGACCAGGCCATGTACCTGGCCAAGGACGCGGGCAAGAACCGCTGTGTGCTGTTCGACCCGGTGCACGACCGCGAGGTGCAGGCCCACCGCGAGCGCTTGGCGCGGCTGCGCCAGGCCCATCAGAACAACGAATTGGTGCTGTACTTCCAGCCCAAGGTGGATTTGAACAATGGCGACGTGATCGGCATGGAAGCGCTGATCCGCTGGCAGCACCCCGAGCGCGGCCTGTTGTCGCCGGGCGAGTTCATGCCGCTGCTGGAAGGCACCGAATTGGAGTTCCTGGTGGGCGATTGGGTCATCCGCACCGCGCTGGCCCAGATGGCGCAGTGGCACGGTGCGGGCCTGCCGCTGGCCGTCAGCGTGAACATCGGCGCGGCCCACTTGCTGCACCCGGACTTTGTGGACAACCTGCACTGGATGCTCCAGAGCCAACTCGACGCACCCGCGGTGGCGCTGGAGCTGGAAATCCTGGAAACCGTGGGGCTGGCCGATGTGGACCGGGCCGTGGAGGTGCTGACCCGCTGCCGGGCGCTGGGGGTGGCCTGTTCGCTGGACGACTTTGGCACCGGCTACTCGTCACTGGCCTACTTCCGGCGCTTGCCGGTGCACATGGTCAAGATCGACCAGAGTTTTGTGCGTGACATGCTGTTCGACGAAAACGACTTTGGCATTGTGGACAGCGTGGTCCGGCTGTCCAAGGCCTTCAACCGGCAGGTGATTGCCGAAGGCGTGGAAACCATGGACCATGGCGCTCGCCTCATGGCCCTGGGCTGCCACCTGGCCCAGGGGTATGGCATTGCCCGGCCCATGCCCGGTGCCCGCGTGGCCGAGTGGATGGCCCAATGGCACCACAACCAGCCGTGGCGCAGTTTGCCCCACCCCCACCCCGAACCCCAGTGACACAGGAGACTTTGATGGGAAGCACCGTGAACTTTCAACGCCCCGACGGCCAGAGTGTGTCGGGTTACCTGGCCCAGCCCGCCGGGGCCACCGACGCCACCCCGGGCGTGGTGGTCATCCAGGAATGGTGGGGGCTGAACGACCAGATCCGGCGCGTGGCCGATCGCCTGGCCGCGGCTGGCTACCGTGCCTTGGTGCCCGACCTGTACCGGGGTCAGTCCACCGTGGAGGCCGAAGAAGCCCACCACCTCATGACCGGGCTGAACTTCGGTGAAGCCGCCGCCCAGGACATCCGCGGGGCGGTGCAGTTCCTCAAGACCGGTGGAGCCCGCGTGGGGGTGACCGGCTACTGCATGGGCGGTGCACTCACCCTGCTGGCCGCCTGCAACGTGCCCGAGTTGGACGCCGGGGTGGTGTGGTACGGCTGCCCGCCGCTGGAGTACATCGACGCGTCCCGCATCCAGGCCCCGCTGATGGGCCACTTTGCCACGCAGGATGCGTTCTTCCCCATCGAGCAGGTCGATGGCCTGGAGGCCAAGCTGGGGGAGGCCGGTGTGTCGTTCCAGTGCCACCGCTACCTGGCCCACCACGCCTTTGCCAACGACACCGCCCAGGGACCCACCCGCCTGCACCCGGGCACGCAATACGACGCCGCCTGGGCCCAGATGGCCTGGGACCGCACCCTGCGCTTCTTCGGCCAGCACCTGGGCTGAACCGGGTCACGCCCCCGGTGTTTCAGCCGCTGCGCAACTGAAACACCGACACCGCAGCCACCAGCTCCTGGGCCTGGGCCTTGAGCCGTTCGGTGGCGGCGGCCATTTCCTCCACCAGGGCGGCGTTCATCTGCGTGGCCTGGTCGATCTGGGTGATGGCCTTGCCCACTTGGTCCATGCCGGTGCTTTGCTGGTTGCTGGCACCGTCGATGTCGTTGACCAGCTGGGTGACCTTGTGGATGGCTTCCACCACTTCGCCCATGGTGTGCCCTGCCGCGTCCACCTGCTGGCTGCCCG
>DASUON010000173.1:0-2550 GCA_036276615.1 Burkholderiaceae bacterium | reverse complement strand
GCCGGTTTCGCCCACATGCCGTTGGCGTGTGCATGCCACCCACCGTCTTGCGCCCATGACCCAAGAGATTGACAAAAACGTCGAAGCACGCCGTCGCGTGCTCAAAGGCTTGGCCACCTTGCCCTTGGCAGGAACACTTGCAGCCTGTGGGGACGGGACCAGCTCCGTCAAGTTTCCACTCAACGTGCCGCAGCCCCCAGAGCCGATGCCCAATCCGGTCAGCGGAGGAACAACCCTGCCGGTTCCTGATCCGGAAGACGTCGGGCTGCCACCAGCGCCACGGGCCCCCGGAGTGAATGCTCCCGTACCAGCACCCGCGCCAGCCCCGGCACCAGCACCAGAGCCAGCTCCGGCACCCGCTCCCGCTCCCGCACCCCCACCAGTGCGGCCTCCCGCGTTGTGGCACACCACCACCGACCTCCAGCGCATGGCAGCCATGGTGGCGGCCAAGCAGGAGCCCTGGCTGGCGGGATACAACGTGTTGCTCAATGGCCGCCGGGCCAACCTGAACGCCACACCTTTTCCCCTGGAGGTGGTGATCCGGGGTGTGGCGGGTGCGGAAAACTTCGGGGTGATGATTGTGGACATGATGCGCGCCTACCACCTCGCGCTTCGTTGGCACATCACGGGCGATGAGGCCTATGCCCGGGAGGCGGTGAAGTTCTTCAACGCCTGGTCGTCCACGCTGAAGGAGTTGGGTGGCAACTCCAACCTGTTCCTGTCCTCAGGCCTGTACGGTTCCCAGTGGGCCAATGCCGCGGAGTTGATGCGCAACTATCCCGGCTGGGCCACCGATGATCGAGAGCGCTTCAAGAACATGCTGCTCAAGGTGTTCTATTCGCGGGCTCACGAATTCATCACCACCCACAACGGTTCTGAAACCCGCAAGGTCACCCACTACTGGGCCAATTGGGACCTGGCCAACCTGTGTGCCGTGTACGCCATTGGGGTGTTCTGCGATCGGCCAGACATTGCCTCCGAAGCGATCAACTACTACAAGGGCGGGCGGGGCTGCGGCGCCAGCGCCCACCATGTCTTTTACCTGCACCCCGGGCACCTGGGCCAATGGCAAGAGACGCACCGTGACCAGGGCCATTCCACCCTGGGCATTGCGCTTGCGGGCAGTTTGTGTGAAATGGCCTGGAACCAGGGGGTGGACCTGTACGGCTACGCCAACAACCGCCTGCTGGCCGGCGCCGAGTACGTGGCCCGCAACAACCTGAACGACCCGGCCACCATGCCTTTTGTTCCTTACACCGGGGTCTGGGGCACAGGTCTGGCTGCGGCAGGCACCGGGTCCACCCGGCCGTGCTGGGAGCGGATCTACCACCACTACGTGAGCCGCAAGGGCCTGTCGGCCCCGTGGACCAAGGCCATGCTTGAACGCACCCGCCCTGAGCGCATCGACGGTGGGGACGATCCCGGCATGGGCACGCTGTTGTACACACGCAGCGCTGTGCCTCCGGCACCACCCACAGGCCTCACGGCCATTCTGGACGCGGGCAAGGTGCTGCTGTCCTGGTGGGGCAGCGCGGACGCCACGGAATACCTGGTCCAGCGGGCCAGTGCACCCAGCGGGCCTTTCACCACCATCGCTCATGTCACCGAGCCACGCACCCATTCCGATGCACCCGCTTCGGGCACGTGGTACTACCGCATCAGTGCGGTCACCCCCCAAGGCGAGCGCCTGGGCGTGGACACGGCCCGGGTGGTCACCCCCGGAGAGCTGTGGGTGCACCTGCCCCTGAACGGCAACGCCGACGATGCCAGTGGCAACGGGCGGCACGGGCGGCTGCAAGGTGGCGTCAGCTACGGGGGAGGGCGCATGGGTGCCAGTTCGCTGGTGTTCGATGGCAACACCGGCTACGTGGCGCTGCCCGACGGAGCGGTGTCGGCCCTGGGCGACTTCACGGTGGCGGTGTGGGTCAGTGTGGAATCCACCGCCACCAACACCCGCATCTTCGACTTTGGGTCGGACGACGTGGCCTACGTCGCGCTGACCCCTCGCAGTGGGGATCAAAAGCTCAATTTCATGGCGTCACGCGACCAGTTCTGGCCCGCCCAACCTTTGGCCGCCGACCCACTGCCGCTGAACCGCTGGGTGCATGTGGCAGTCACCCTATCTGGCACCGTGGGCACCCTGTATGTGGACGGCGTGCAGGTTGCCACCCACAACGAAGTGTGGATGAACCCCTATCAGATGGGCCACACCACGCAGACCTGGATCGGGCGATCGCAGTACGGTGGCGATCGGCGCTTCAAAGGTCGCATGCAGGACTTCCGCATCTACAGCGGTGCGCTGTCTGCCGCCCGCATCGCCGACCTGGCCCGTTGAAACCGAGGTGGGCTCCACGGAGCCCACCCCACCGGTGCGGCGTGCGGACCGCGTTACTGCACGGTGACGAAAAAGCTTGTGGCGTCTTGCCCGGGAACCACGCTGGCCCCCACGCTGCTGATGGCGCTGAACGCCCCCGTGACGCCACCTGCGGCTTGGATCAGCACCACTTTCTGGCCGCTGGCCAGGCCTGCGCCAAGGCTCAGTTCCAGGCG
>DASUON010000172.1:0-3490 GCA_036276615.1 Burkholderiaceae bacterium | reverse complement strand
GCGCGCCAGTGCCATCGTCACCAACCGCGGCGGGCGCACCTGCCACGCGGCCATCATTGCGCGTGAACTGGGCATTCCCGCCGTGGTGGGTTGCGGCAACGCCACCGACCACCTGCAAGACGGCATGCTGGTCACCGTGAGCTGTGCCGAGGGCGACACCGGCCACATCTACGACGGCCTGCTGGAGACCGAGGTCACCGAAGTCAAGCGCGGCGAAATGGCCGATGCCGGCGTCAAGATCATGATGAACGTGGGCAACCCCCAGCTGGCCTTTGACTTCTGCCAGATCCCCAACGGCGGCGTGGGCCTGGCACGGTTGGAGTTCATCATCAACAACAACATTGGTGTGCACCCCAAGGCCATCCTTGAGTACCCCAACATCGACGCCGACCTGAAGAAGGCCGTGGAGTCGGTGGCCCGCGGCCACGCCAGCCCCCGCGCCTTCTACGTGGACAAGGTGGCCGAAGGCGTGGCCACCATCGCCGCCGCGTTCTGGCCCAAGCCCGTCATCGTGCGCCTGAGCGACTTCAAGAGCAACGAGTACCGCAAGCTCATGGGCGGCAGCCGCTACGAGCCCGATGAAGAAAACCCCATGCTGGGCTTCCGTGGTGCGGCCCGTTACATCAGCACCGACTTTGCCGAGGCCTTTGCCATGGAGTGTGAGGCCTTGAAGCGCGTGCGCAACGACATGGGCCTGACCAACGTGCAGGTGATGGTGCCGTTCGTGCGCACCCTGAAGCAGGCCGAGCGCGTCACGCAGATGCTGGCCGACAAGGGTTTGAAGCGCGGTGAGAACGAACTCAAGCTCATCATGATGTGCGAGATCCCCAGCAACGCCATCCTGGCCGAGCAGTACCTGCAGTACTTCGACGGCTTCAGCATCGGCTCCAACGACCTGACCCAGCTCACCCTGGGCCTGGACCGCGACTCGGGCCTGGAACTGCTGGCGCACGACTTCGACGAGCGCGACCCCGCCGTGACCGCCCTCATCAGCCTGGCCATCAAGGCCTGCCGGGCCCAGGGCAAGTACATCGGCATTTGCGGCCAGGGCCCCAGCGACCACCCCGACTTTGCCCAGTGGCTCAAGGCCGAAGGCATCAGCTCCATCTCCCTCAACCCCGACTCGGTGGTGGACACCTGGCAGCTGCTGGCGGGTTGAAGTGTCAAATCAGGCTATTGCGCTTGATTTGATTGAATGATTTGCTATAAAAAGTGAGTGTGTTCCAGCCCGGGTGATCCCGGGCTGATCGTTTGGGAGAACACGATGGGCCTTCTGCGCATGCTGCTGGTGGTGTTTCTGGGGGGCTGGGCGGTGGGCTTTGGTGCCTGTGGCGGTTTTGGTCTGGCACTGGTCGCGCGCACCCTGTACGAAACCGATCAATCGGATGTCGGAACCCTGGTGGTGCTGACGCTGGTGTCGGTCTGCGGGCTGTTGCTGGCCTGGGGGGCATTCAGGTTGGCGTTGAAGGTGCATCGGCAGGGGCGGCCTCGGTGACTCGCCCCAGCGGTCGCAGCGCCAGCCGATAGCCCAGGGCCGACAGCAGCAGCAGTGCAAACGCGCTGTCCATGCCCCAGAGGTCGGCCAGCCGCCCGATGGACTGGGATGCCAGCGCGGCCCCCAGGCAGATGGCGATCATGGTCAGTGCCGACAGGCGTGAGGCCTGTTGCGGCTGGGCATGCACCAGCGTGCCCAGCAGGATGGGAAAGGCCACCGACACCCCCAGCCCCACCGCCAGGCTGGCCAGCACCACGCCCACCTGGCCCACGGCCAGCCAGGCCGGTGCGGCTTGCCCCAGCCAGCCCGCGCCGTTCTGGGCCAGCAGGCCCAGCACACACAGGCTGCCCAGGTGGCGGATTTTCTGGTTCATGGTCCAGCGGCTGGGCACAAACGTCTGCCAGATGCGCCCGGCCAGCATGCCGCCCATCAGGGCGAACACCGCCTGGCGGGCCAGGGTTTCGCCCCAGTCCAGGCCCTGTTGCACGTAACTCACCAGCCAGAAGTTCTGGCCCCATTCCACAAAGCCGATCAGGGCGGCCGCGGTCAGGCCGAACCGCACCACCGGCTGGCGCAGCAAAAAACCATAACCCCCGTCGGAGGCGGTGGGGGCCGGGGCGGCGGGTGCATCGGGGTCAGCCGGTTCGGGGGCGTCAGCCGCGTGCAGCTTCAGCGTGCGGTAGGGCGCGGGCGGGCTCAGCAGCAGGCCCAGCAGGGCCATCAGCACCACAAAGCCGGTGTAGGGGCCGCGCCAGGCCGGGTCGTGGGCAAACCAGGCCGACACCCACAGTGGCGCCAGCAGCGTGCCCAGGCTGTAGCCCACGTCCACCAGACCGATGATGCGGGTGCGCAGCTCGGCGTCGGTGCTCAGGCTGGCCAGCACGCCGTGGCCCAGGGTGAACAGCGCAGATTCCGCCATGGCAATGAGCACAAAGCTGGCCACCAGCACACCAAAGGTCTGCGCCTGCGACAGCACCACCAGCAGCCCGGTGGCCAGTGTGACGTACACCAGGAACAGGCGGCGGGGCGGGTGGCGGTGGGCCACCGCGCCCCCCAGCAGCGACCCGACCACCGACGCCATGGCCCACAGCGCCATCAGCAGGCCCATGTCCTCGTAACGCAGGTGCAGCTGGGCGCGCAGGTTGGGGGTGACCAGGCCCAGCGTCACCCCGAACAGGCCCCAGGTGACGGCGCAATACAGCATCACCCAGGCCAGATACGGGGTCTGGCGAACGAATTGACGGGCGTGCATGGTGTTCAGCGCCGACGGCTGCCGCCCAGCAGGCTACCCATGACGCCGCGCAGGATTTCCTTGCCGATTTGGGTACCCACGGTGCGCACCGCCGACTTGGCCATGGCCTGCACCAAGCCGTCGCGCTGGCCGCCCCGGGGGCCGGTGCGGCCAAACAGCAGGTCGCTGACACCAGCCATCAGCTTGTCACCCATGCCGGGTTCAGCGGGCTCGGCGCTGGCCGTTGGGTTGCGGCCCGCCGCGTTGGGCTGGGTCGGGACATGGCCCTTGAGCTCTTCGTAGGCCGATTCGCGGTCCAGTGCCTGTTCGTACACGCCGGCCACCAGGCTGTTTTGCAACAGGGCCTGGCGTTGTTCCGGCGTGATGGGGCCGATCTGGCCCGACGGTGGCAGCACAAACACCCGCTCGGTCTCGCAGGGGCGGCCCTTGTCGTCCAGGAAGCTCACCAGGGCCTCGCCCACGGCCAGCTCGGTGATGGCGGCCTCGATGTCCAGCCCGGCCTTCTGGCGCATGGTCTGGGCGGTGGTCTTCACGGCCTTCTGGTCGCGCGGGGTGAAGGCGCGCAGGGCATGCTGCACGCGGTTGCCCAGCTGGGCCAGCACGCTGTCGGGGATGTCCAGCGGGTTCTGGGTGACGAAGTACACGCCCACGCCCTTGGAGCGCACCAGCCGCACCACCAGCTCGATGCGCTCGACCAGCGCCTTGGGGGCGTCGGCAAACAACAGGTGGGCCTCGTCGAAGAA
>DASUON010000171.1:0-3550 GCA_036276615.1 Burkholderiaceae bacterium | reverse complement strand
CCAGGACGAAGGGGCCCGCCCCGACACCACCCTGGAAGGACTGGGCAAGCTGCGCCCCGCGTTTGCCACGCCCCGCCGTGCCGACTTCAGCCCCACCGGGCTGGGCACGGTGACCGCAGGCAACAGCAGCCAGACCAGCGACGGTGCCGGTGCGCTGATCCTGGCCAGCGAGGCGGCGGTCAAGCGCTTTGGCCTGACGCCGTTGGCCCGTTTTGTCAGCTATGCCAGCCGTGGCGTGCCCCCGCACCTGATGGGCATCGGCCCGGTGGAGGCCATTCCCGCGGCGCTGAAAAACGGCGGCATCCGCCAGGACGACCTGGACTGGATCGAGCTGAACGAAGCCTTTGCCGCCCAAAGTCTGGCGGTGATGAACACCCTGGGCCTGGACCCGGCCAAGGTCAACCCCATCGGCGGGGCCATCGCCTTGGGTCACCCGCTGGGGGCCACCGGTGCCATCCGCGCCGCCACCGTGGTGCACGCGCTGCGCCGCCACAACAAGCGCTACGGCATGGTCACCATGTGTGTGGGCATGGGGCAGGGCGCTGCGGGGATTTTCGAGCGGGTGTGATGCGTTTTCCGCCCGTGTGCCGCCGCTTGGCTGGCGCACACGGGTGCACCCCATCCTTCAGGTTGGACCCCCTTGCGCTTTTTGCAGCAAGGCCAGCCCCTTTTCGTCATGCCCAGCACCGCGCGCGGCGCGAACGTTGAAGCGTGTTTCCGCGTCAAATTCGGCCAACATCAGGGTGGTCATTTCTTCCAGCAGGCGGTTGATGGGCGTGCCACGGCTTTGCGCCAAGGCTTTCAGGCGGCGGTGCTTTTCATCGGGCAGGCGCAAGGTGAGTGCGGTCATGGCAGCTCCTTCAGAAAGTCTTCGGGCAACATGATTTGAAGCCCCGGAAAACGCAATTCCATGCGTTGCAAATCGCGCAGGTTTTTGGTGACCACATGGCGTGCACCCCCCGCCACGGCCAATTCGATCAAATGGTTGTCGCCCTCATCGGGCAGGTTGGGGCGCCACAGGTAGTACACACGCGTCCAGGTGCAGTGCGACATGAAGATGTCCAACAGTTCGTCGCGCTCGGCGGCACTCAGGCGGCAGCCTTCAAACAACGTGGCTCGCTGGAGCACAGCTTCGTACTCGGCAAACAAGGCCGCACTCATCAGTGGCGTGCATTCCCCGTTCAGGCAGGCGGCCACCACCGCATTGGCAGCCCCGACACCCAGGCAGGCCCCCACAAAGACGTTGGTGTCAATCACTGCAAACATGGGGTGATGGTAGCAAATTTGCCACCTGGTGAGGTGGCCATCAAGCGCTACGGCATGGTGACGATGTGCGTGGGCATGGGGCAGGGCGCCGCCGGGATTTTCGAGCGGGTGGTCACTGCCCCAGCAGGGCGTCGCGCAACAGCAGGTCGGCGGGGGAGTCGCCGAACCAGATCTTCAGCACCAAGGTGAAGAACTCGTCGTTGCCCACGGGTTCGCCCACCGCTTTGCCTTCAATGTAGAACGTGGTGCCTTTGCCGGGGTCAAACTCCATGGCAAAGGTCTGGCCGGGCAGCATCTTGGGGCGGCCAGAAAACACCTCGATCAACCGGGTGGTGGCCACGGTGTGGCGGCGCATCTGGTCGGGGGTGGCGTTGTCCGTCATGCCGCGCATGAACAGGCGCCCCAGGTCGGTGCCCGGCAGCTCACGCAAGGCCACAAACTGCAGGCGCTTGGCACCCGGCAGCGCCAGCAGCGACGCCGGGGTGCTGACTTTCTGGGTGGTGTACAGCGCCATGTCGTACACCTTGAAGGCAAACCGATAGCGCGTTCCCGCACCGTTGAGCATCAGGTTCGAGGTCCCCACGGCGATGTTGGGGGTGAAGGCGGTGAGGGCCTGCGCGGCCGAGGGCCAGCCGATGACCAGCCACGCAGCCAGCGCAATGCTGCACCATGGACTCGTTGGGGAAAAGCGGTTCAAGGTGCGTCTTTCGTCGGTGAGGGGTGTGGGGAAGATCGGGGACATGGGCTGCAAACTTTTAACAGCAAATGAAAACGCATTCAAGGGCGTGATCCCTGGGACTCAAACCTGGGGCGGGGCATCCGTGGGGCCTGGCGTTTGGCGGGACAATGTCGCCCATGTTTCCAACGACCGATAAAGTTCGAATTGTGGTGGCCACCCGAATGAGTCATGAAGACTTCATGACCAAATCGGCCACAGGGCGCACGTTGCGCATGACAAGGCATCGCAACATTGAATTGATTGTCACGTCCAACAACCGTGAGGGCCTGCCCAAGGTCTACAACCAAGTCATCCGTCATTCGGCGCAAGACCCTGCCACATTGGTTTTTGTCCATGATGACCTTCACTTCACCGATTTTCACTGGTGTTCCCACCTGTTTGACGGGTTGGAGAAGTTTGATGTGGTGGGTGTCGCGGGGAACGTTCGGCGTGTGCCGGGGCAGGTGTCCTGGCCGTTTGTGGATCGGCAGTTCACCTGGGATGACAAGCAGAACCTGAGCGGGGCGGTGGCGCATGGCAAGCAGTTCCCGCCTGACATGTTGAGCCGATTTGGCGAATCACGTCGGCAGGTCAAGCTGTTGGATGGCCTGTTCCTGGCGGCCAGAAGTGAAACCTTGCTGAACCACGGCATCGAGTTCGATGAAGCCTTTGACTTTCACTTGTACGACATGGACTTTTGCCGCCAGGTGGAGCAAAAAGGGCTGCGTTGCGGAACCTGGGACATCGCCCTCATCCACGAAAGCTCCGGGGGATTCAACACCGAGCCCTGGCGGGCCGCCGCCGATCGGTACCTGAAGAAGTGGGGGGAATGACCCCGTTCACGTGCCGCTGGCACCGGTGCCAGGCACCTGGATGTGTTGTGGCGCTTTGCCTGCACGGAGTGTTTCCAGCGCTTGGCCGTAGGCGTGTTCCAAGTGTCGGACCCATTCTCGCGTGGCGAACAGGGGATGGTCTGCCCGTTTCGAGATGAGGTGCTCCTTCATCGACGACAGCCGTGAAGGCTTGTGCGCGAGGTCGATGGCCAGCTGTTCGTACGCCGTAGCGGATTCGGTGATCAGCTCTGGCAGCCCCACCGCGTTGAGCAGGCTGGCGGCCATGCGGCTCACAAAGCTCTGCCCTTTGAGGGTCAGCACGGGCAGGCCCGACCAAAGGGCATCGCTGGCGGTGGTTCCTGCGTTGTAGGGGTGGGTGTCCAGGAACAGGTCTGCCAGTTCATACCGTTGCAGGTATTCCGCATAGGGCACCTGGCGGGCAAACACCAGCCGGTTGGCGTCGATGCCCTGAGCCGCAGCGGCCTGTCTGAGGTTGCCCTGGGTTTGGGGGTGGTCGGCATACAGCCACAGCACGCTGTCGGGGGTGCTGTGCAGGATCCGCATCCAGCGTGCAAACACGCTGGGCAGGATCTTGTAGGGGTTGTTGAAGGCGCAATACACGAAGGCGTGCGATGGCAGGCCCGCATCGGCCCGCGTGAGGGGGAGATCCGGGCGAGGGCGGGAAGCCGGGTTCACCTGGAACGAATGGGGCAGCTGGATGATGGCCTCGGAG
>DASUON010000170.1:0-2452 GCA_036276615.1 Burkholderiaceae bacterium | reverse complement strand
GGTTTTCCGCGGAAAGGGCGGGGGCATTGAGCTGGCGGGCGGGTGCTCGGTTTTCGGGGGCTGCAACCTGCACCGTTGGGGTGCCCAGCGTGGAATTGAACAGTTTCATGACGGCTCCTTGGGGTGGGGGAGGGATGCCTGGGAGCAGGGTTGAATACCTTGCCGCCCAGGCGGTGTCATCACTGGGTGACCAGTGTTTCAGAGCAGATTCGGGTGAACTCTCGCAGGTAAATGGGGCTGGTCGAGTCGGCGGGGTTGGGGGTTGTATCCGGGAGGATTAAATGAACATCTGCATATTGCGCGGAGCCATTCCACCGGATGCTGGAGCCATACGCCCCATAGTTGGTCCCGTAGTACAAGTGGTTGCTGCTGCACGAAGGAAGGTAGGCCTTCAGGTAAATCTGCCCAAACACATCGGTCACCAAGTTGTATTCTTGGTATGCAGTCCTGTCCCCTTTATCAGGAAACACGCGCACCACCACTGGTTGATCGGGAATGGTGTTGCCACTGTGGCTGGTGACTTTGGCCGTGATGCCCACGTAATTGGCCGCCTGGAGGTACCCCGACCGCGGGAACCAGCGGCTGATGTTTTCGGTGTTGGACAAGCCGAATGCTGATGCCCATGCCGACCGTGCCGACACCCGAATGCTGTACCCCTCGGCAGCCGGGGCTGTGGCCGAGGTCCCGCCCACGCGAACAATCAGCCCATAGGGTGTGGTGCTGCCCGCTGTGTTGGCGGGTACTGGCAACGTGAGCAACAAATTCTGGCCTGAGCTCGCTGCCGAAATGGGGGTTTCCGTGCTGGAGAAGGCGTAGCTGTTGGGGCCCGTTTGTTGGGCCAGCCGAATGCCCACGCTTTGGTTGGCGGTAAACGTGAATTTCAGATTGGCCTGTGTTTCACCCACGCCAAAGGGGATGAAGTAATGGTCCTGGTCAATGCCCGGAACGTCAATGTTGCCGGTGACGGCCTTGTTGGCTTCAATGGCGGTGGGGCGGCTGACTTTGTCGTTGGCTTCGTAGGTGTCGAAGTTGGGGCGGTTGAATGCAGCCAGTTGAAAGGCTTGGCCTCCAGTGCCCGTGCTCGGCACCACGGCCAGCACCACACGCGCATATTGGCCCACCACCTGGTTCAGAAGCAACGGCGTGGGGCTTTGTGCGGTGTCCAGAACCGTGGTCAGTTGCCCTGTGCTGGGCTCCACATAGTACAAATACGCCGAGCCGGTGATGCCGCTGGGCAGGGCCACCTGCACGTCGATTTTCGACTTCGCGTTGATGACGAACTGATAGCAGGAGTTACCACCCGCCGCCGCCGTGGTGCTGGTGTACACGGTGTTGAGGTCGATGGATGCACATTGGGCCAATGGCGCAGCAATGTCTGCCGCAGACGTGCCCGAGGTGACGCTGCCCGCCTGGGTGGAGGCCGAAATGTCGGCCCCAGAAGCCATGGTCATGGTTTCTGCCTGCGCAACGGCCTTGTGGTTCAACAAGGTGGCGGGCAAAGGGGTGGCCATGACAAAGTGGGTTTGCCCTTTGGCTTGCAACGGGGACAGCGGCCCGGGCGTTGGTGTGCTGTCGTCCCGGGTGCCAAGCTCGGTGAGGGGCAGGTGGATCGCACTTTGTGGCGTGGTCGACGGCACAGCCGGGTTGTTGGTTTGGGTGGGGGTGTCCATGGCTTGCGGGCTTTCGCCGCCGCCACAGGCCACCAGGGCCAGGCTGATGCAAGAGCCCAAGACCAGTTGGGCCAACGAGCGTTTTGCGCTTGTGTTATTGGAAGTTTTCGGTTTTTTCATGGTTTTCCCTTGAATTGGCTTCACTGACGCAGAAGCCATCGCGCTTCCAGCACGCGCAGACCCTTTTGGGGTCACCGCGCATGAGGGAAAGCCGTGGGGCGTGGCATGGCCATGGCGGTGGGCAAAAGCCTGCCGCCCCGGTGTGGGTGAATGTGGTGTGGTTGGCCAATGGCCAGATTCAATGCATTGAACCTTCCTCCCCGCATGAGCCGCATGCCCCTTGATTACGGGTGCTGCGGTCTGATTTATGTGAACAAAAACTAACTGCTGGGCACTCTAACGCATTCAAACAAGGCGTCAAGCCCAGGATGTTTCGGCAGCGTGCTTAAAGGTGCTATCGGCACTTGGCGCTTTAACTTGAAGTGTGGGCCGCTATCGAATTGATATTGCTCAATCGGGGCAACTCCAACGTGAACTCCGCCCCACCGTCCACGCGGTTGTGGGCGCTCAGACGGCCCTGGTGCTGCTCCACGATGCCGTAGCTGATGGACAGGCCCAGCCCCGTGCCCTTGCCCACGGGCTTGGTGGTGAAGAAGGGGTCGAACAGGCGGCCCAGGTGTTCGGGCGCAATGCCCGGCCCGTTGTCGCTGACGTGCACGCGCACGGTGTGGGCGTCGCCCGTCACCACCACCTGCACCTGAGGGTCTGCCGGGCTGCGGGGG
>DASUON010000169.1:0-3071 GCA_036276615.1 Burkholderiaceae bacterium | reverse complement strand
CCACCGGCGTCCCCAAGCCCCGCAACACGTCGCGCACCAGCTGCGCCCGGTCCTTGGCGTCGGGCAGGGCGCGTTCGATGCGCAGCTTCTCGTTGCCCGCCAGCTTGATGTGTTTGTTCTTCTGGATCATCTGGATGTTGGCGCTGGTTACTCGAAGTTTGCGGGGGGCAGGCCACAGTATGCTGAAGGTTTGCGAATGCCCTGCCCGCTGTTTTTGGCAACGATGCCATGACGTTGATACCCGAGAGCGTGGTTTGAGGGCGAGAATAAGACATGACCGTGAACCCCTTGACCGACGAAGAACTGCTGGCGCTCATCCACGATCTTGAAAGCGACCGAGCGGAGCGCAAACAGACCTGGAAAGGCGATGCACCTGAAAAAGGCCGTCAGGCTGTGTGTGCGTTTGCGAATGATTTGCCGAACCACCGCTTGCCCGGTGTGCTGTTGATCGGCATCAAGGACGATGGTTCGCCCATGGGGCCTGAATTCGTTGTGACCGACGATTTGCTGATGACTTTGGCCGACATCAAAACGGACGGCAAGATCGTGCCTCCACCGACGTTGACCGTGGCCAAGCGGCACTTGCTGGGGCGCGATGTGGCGGTGGTGACGGTGTGGCCCTCCGATGCGCCACCGGCGCGGCTGGACGGACGTATTTGGATACGCACTGGGCCGCGCCGTGGCCTCGCATCGGCACAGGACGAGCGGGTGCTGAACGAAAAGCGCCGCTACCGTGATCAAAGTTTCGACACCCACCCGGTGGGGGGAAGCACTCTGGATGACCTGAGTCGTTCCTACTTTGAAAACGAGTATCTGCCCCAGGCCGTGGCTCGGGATGTCCTGGAGGCCAATGGCCGCAGTTACGAGGAACGGCTGGCCTCTCTGGGCATGATTGCGAGCGTGGACGATCCGACACCTACCGTGGTGGGGTTGCTGACGTTGGGCAAGAGCCCGCGTACCTGGGTGCCGTCGGCCTATATCCAGTTCCTGCGCATCCGTGGCACACAGTTTGGCGACCCGGTGGTGGATGACCCCGAAATCGACGGCAACCTGGACACCATGCTTCGCAGGCTGGATGACAAGTTGAAGGCGACGCTGTCGGTGTCGGTTGATTTCACATCGGGAACCACCACCGAGGTGCGTGCAACGCCTTACCCGTTTTCTGCGTTGCAGCAGATTGCGCGCAATGCGGTCATGCACCGCACTTACGAAGGAACGAATGCTCCGGTGCGCATTTACTGGTTTGACGACCGAATCGAGATCACCAATCCCGGCGGACCGTATGGCTCGGTGACGCGAGAGAATTTCGGTCGCCCGGGGGCAAGCGACTACCGCAACCCTGTGTTGGCTGGTGCGCTCAAGAACATGGGCTTTGTGCAGCGCTTTGGCTTCGGCATTGCAGAGGCGCGGCGGGCGATGGCCGCCAACGGAAACCCGATGCCAGAGTTCCAAGTTGAACCCTCCCATGTGCTCGTCATTCTCAGACTGGCTTCAGTCGGAGGTGTGCAGTGAGCGTTCCAGTCCTGACCTTTTTCAACAACAAAGGCGGTGTGGGCAAGACATCGCTGGTGTTTCACCTTGCCTGGATGTTCTCGGAGATGGGCAAGCGCGTGGTGGCCATTGACCTTGACCCTCAAGCCAACCTGACTTCTGCCTTTTTGCCCGAAGAAACCCTGGAAGAGCTGTGGGACCCACCCAGCCCTGCCACGGACGGAACCACCATCTTCCGATGCTTGGAGCCGTTGACCAAGGTTGGGGACATCCGACAGCCTGTGACTCAAACCATCAACTCGCGGTTGCATGTGGTACCTGGAGACTTGGCATTGGCCGGGTTTGAAGACCAGCTTTCGGGTGCATGGACGGCGGCCATGGATTCCAACCCCCACAACCTGTACCGACCTTTCCGATTGCTCACAGCCTTTTGGCAAGTGGCTCAAATGGCGGCGCTGCAGCACAGCGCGGAGTTGATTCTGGCGGACGTGGGCCCCAACCTCGGTGCCATCAACCGCTCCGCATTGATTGGCAGTGACCATGTTGTCATTCCCCTGGCAGCTGATTTGTTTTCGCTGCAAGGGCTGCGCAACCTGGGGCCAACGCTTGCAGGGTGGCGTGCTGATTGGGCCCGGCGAACGAGCAATTGGGCACAACCCGACTTTGATTTGCCCAGCGGTGCCATGAAACCCGAGGGCTACATCCTGATGCAGCACATGGAGCGCCTGTCCCGCCCAGTCAAGGCGTACAAGAAGTGGGGGGACCGTATTCCTGTCACCTATCGGGATAGTGTGCTGCGGCAATCGGTTGGCAGCATGGCCAACGATGGCAATTGTCTGGCTCGCCTCAAGCACTACCGAAGCTTGGTGCCCATGGCCCAGGAGGTGCACAAGCCCATTTTTCACCTCAGTTCTGCCGATGGCGCAATCGGCAGCCACTCGCAAGCAGTGCGCGCTGCTTGGAGTGACTTCAAGGCATTGGCCGTGGCCATCGAAGATCGGATCTGGCCTTTGTGACTTGAAAAAGGCCATCCCGCGCCACCGGTGGATCAGGCCGCCAATGGCGCGCCCAAGCCCCGCAACACGTCGCGCACCAGCTGCGCCCGGTCCTTGGCGTCGGGCAGGGCGCGTTCGATGCGCAGCTTCTCGTTGCCCGCCAGCTTGATGTGTTTGTTCTTCTGGATCATCTGGATGATGGCCATGGGGTCGATGGGTGGGTTGGGCTTGAAGGTGATGAGGATGACGCCCGGCGTGGCATCCACCTTCACCACGCCGTAGGGGGTGCTGAGCACGCGCAGGCGGTGCACGTCGATGAGCGTTTGCGCCTGCGGCGGCAGCTTGCCGAAGCGGTCCACGATTTCCTCCAGCAGCCGGTCGATCTGGTCGGCGTTTTTGGCCGTGGCCAGCTTTTTGTAAAAGCTCAGGCGCAGGTGCACGTCACCGCAGTAGTCGTTGGGCAGCAGGGCGGGGGCGTGCAGGTTGATGTCGGTGGCGGCGCTCAGGGGTTTGAGCAGGTCGGGCTCGCGCCCGGCCTTGAGGCTGGCCACGGCTTCGCTCAGCATCTCGTTGTAGAGCTGGAAG